>DMEM01000195.1 GCA_003450915.1 Alphaproteobacteria bacterium | reverse complement strand
TATGACTTTTCAATTTGATCAGCAAATTCTTCTTTTAAGCCATCTCTAGCTTTATTACCAAAAGTGATAATTTGAGCTTTAATACCTTGCTGGTTTAAATTTTCAATATGTTGTTCTGTTGCTTTAACTAATTGAGCATTAAAACCACCGCAAAGGCCTTTATCTGATCCGAATACTAAAACTTTAGCAGTTTTAATTTCGTTATAACCTTTCAGTAGAATGCTAGAGTCTGCCTTGTTCATATTTTGTGATAAAGAACTAACTGTATCAGCAATACCATCTGCAAACGGACGAGAACCTTCGCAAGCCATAATAGCTTTTCTCATCTTAGCTGCAGCAACCATCTTCATAGTAGAAGTGATTTTTTTAGTATTTCTTACTGATGCAATACGAGTTCTTAAACTCTTTAATGATGGCATTTTTTAATTCCTAATTAATTCCTTAGTTTGTCATACTGAACTTGATTCAGTATGACAAAGGAGTTGTTTCTAGCTATTAAGCCACGAATGGTTTTTTAGCTTTTTCAATTAGTTTAACAAAACCTTTTTCGATTGATTCGTTAAGCTTACCTTCAGCTTCAAGCTCAGCCATTAGGTTTTTACCTTCTAGCTCTGCTAGCTCAAGAAGAGCTTTTTCAGCTGCTACGATTTTTCTTGTTGGCACATCATCAAAGTGACCTTTTGTACCAGCATAAATCGCTAAAACTTGCTCAGGAACAGATAGAGGAGAGTTTAAGCCTTGCTTAAGTAACTCAACTAATCTTTCACCACGAGCTAACTGTTGTTGAGTAGCAGGGTCTAGATCTGATGCAAACTGTGAGAATGCTGCCATTTCACGGTATTGAGCTAAGTCTAGTCTTAAAGTACCAGCTACTTGTTTCATTGATTTTCTTTGAGCAGCACCACCAACACGTGATACTGATAAACCAACGTTAATCGCAGGACGAATACCTGAGTAGAATAAATCTGATTCTAAGAAAATTTGTCCATCTGTAATTGAAATTACGTTTGTTGGAATATACGCAGATACATCACCAGCTTGTGTTTCAATAATAGGTAGTGCAGTTAATGAACCAGCACCTAAATCATCTGATAATTTTGCAGCTCTTTCAAGTAATCTTGAGTGAACATAGAATACATCACCAGGGTAAGCTTCACGTCCAGGAGGTCTTTTTAATAGTAGAGACATTTGACGGTAAGCAACAGCTTGTTTTGATAAATCATCATAAATGATTAATGAGTGTTCACCATTATCTCTGAAATATTCACCCATTGCACAACCTGCATATGGAGCTAGGTATTGCATAGGAGCAGGATCTGAAGCTGTAGCAGCAACAACTGTTGTATAAGCCATAGCGCCTTTTTCTTCTAAAGTTTGAACAACTTTAGCAACAGTAGAACGTTTTTGACCGATAGCTACATAAACACAGTGAACAGGTTGACCTGCGTCATAAAATTTCTTCTGGTTTAAGATTGTATCAATACCAACAGATGTTTTACCTGTTTGTCTATCTCCAATAATAAGCTCACGTTGACCACGACCAATTGGAACTAAAGCATCAATTGCTTTTAGACCTGTTTGTAATGGCTCATGAACAGATTTACGAGACATAATACCTGGTGCAATTTTTTCAACTAGTGAAATTTCATCTGTATTTAAAGCACCTTTACCGTCGATAGGTGTACCTAAAGCATCAACTACACGACCTGTTAGTTGTTTACCAACAGGTACTTGTAAAATTTTACCTGTTCTTTTAACAAGGTCACCTTCTTTAATGTGGCTATCATCGCCAAAAATTACGCAACCTACAAAACCATCTTCAAGGTTAAGCACCATACCATTAGTGCCACCTGGGAACTCAACAGTTTCACCTGCTTGAACGTTCTCTAGGCCGTATACTCTAGCAACACCATCACCAACAGATAGTACTTGACCAACTTCAGCAACATCAACACTCGTATCAAACGATTCGATTTCTTGTTGTATCACTTTTGTTATTTCATCAGCACGGATCTCCATAACAACTCCTTTTTTATTATATTAATTAACTTTATATTAACTAAAAGTCTTTTTTAAGTTATCTAGTTTTGTTCTCATGCTTGAATCATATTGTTTTGCATCAAACATAAATTTAAAACCAGAAACTAAATCTTCATTGATTACCTCATCAAGCTCTACAGATTTAGCTGTAAGGCTTTTTTCTTTTACAAAGGTTTCAATCTTTTTCTTCTCTGCAACAGTTAATTTTGTAGCAGTTTCAATAACTATAACTTCGATTTGTTTTTTAAAGTTATAAATATTAACGAATTCTTTATAAATATCTTGTAGAAAAATTGTTCTTTGTCTTGCAACAAGAACTTTAAAGAAATTCTCAACTTCAGGAATAACATTAAACTTAGAAATGCCTTCAAGGAATTTCTTTGCTTTTGCTTTATGATCTAAAGTTGGGTTTTTTGTAATAGCTACCCATTGCGGAATAGACATAAAGCCTTCCACTATGTGTGCAAACTCAGTTTTAACTTCTTCAAGATTATTATTTTTATCTGCAATTGTATATAATGCATAAGCATATCTTTTACTTGCAGTATCTAATTTGATTACTTTTGCCATACTGTAACCTTTTGTTTATAATTATTTTATTTTGTATGTACCGTGATAGCCTAGCACACAAACCTTAAACTTTCAATAAAAAATTTGACACTTTTTCTAAAAAATGAGAATATAAAATAAGTAATAAAAAAATAAGAATAATAAGGGAGTTAAATCCCTAAAAAAAGGGTGGTTTTGTAAAATGAAAGCTGTGCTATTAGTTAACTTAGGAACTCCGGTTAAACCAGAGTATAAATATTTAAGAAAATACCTGAAACAATTCTTATCAGATCATAATGTAGTTAACAAAAATAGAGTTTTTTGGTTAAGTTTGTTAAATCTAGTTTTGTTACAAGTTATTCCGCAAAAAAGTGCTAAAAATTACGCCAAAATTTGGAATTACGAATCAGATGAAAGCCCTTTATTAACATTTACAAAGCAACAGCAAGAAAAACTTCAAGAACTTTTAGGTGAGACATATCTAGTTGATTTTGCTTTTACATATGATGCAGGCATTGAAAAAAACTCTATTGCTTATAAAATAAAAGAATTAATAAAATCTCCAGTAGATGAATTGATCGTTTTACCTTTATATCCTCAATATTCGGTGGCAACAACTGCAAGTATTTTTCAGCAAGTAGGAGAGGCCTGTGATATTTATAAACCTTGGTATGATGTAAAAGTTGTGGATTCATACTTTGATAATGAAAAATATATTCAAGCCTTAGCAGATAGCGCTCTTGAGAATCTAGATGAGAATACTAAAGATATTGTATGTTCATTCCATGGAGTGCCGGTTGAGTATATTAAAAAAGGTGATTTTTATGAATCTAATTGTAAAGAAACATTTAGATTGTTAAGTAAAAAAGTAAAAGAAAAATGTTTGGATATAAATTTATATTTAACATATCAATCTAAATTTGGACGTGATGAATGGCTAGCGCCAGCAACTGAAGAGACTATTAATAACTTAGCTAAAAATGGAATAGAAAATATTGCAGTTATAACTCCAGGTTTTTCAGTTGATTGTATTGAAACTTTAGAAGAAATAAATATGCAAGCAAAGTCAGAATTTATAGAAAATGGCGGTAAAAAATTTAAATATATTGAATGTTTAAATGCAACACCAAATGCTATAGAGTTATATGCTGATATTGTTAAAAAATATGAGTTATAGTACTATAACTATAATAAATTAATAGTAGGGAAAAACAAATGATAAATAATAAAGGTGCGATGTTCGGGCTTGAAGCTCGAGTGTTAAAAAAACAGTTTGGGGAACTGTTTTTAGCGAGGCTCCGTAGACTTACCTTTAGGTTAGTCGAAGGTCAGCAAGCGACAGGAGTACAAACTTCAAAAGGTGCAATGTTCGGGCTTGATGCCAGAATTGCTTTGGCAATTTTTGGAGCGTTAAGTGTAATAAGCGGAGCAGCATTATATAGTGCTATTCAGCATAGTAAAATTATTGCAACGGTTACAGAAATGCAAGAAGTTAATAAAGCAGTAGAACAATATTTACTAGATACAGGCTCAGATATAGAAAAAACAGGAACTGCATATTACTTTAAAATTGAGAATTTGTTGGTCGATTCAGGTGCTGTAGGTTGGAATGGTCCTTATATGCCATGGGAAGACTCTTTAATGAGTGCAGGTTCTAAAAGTATTTATTTTGCAGAAGGTGGTTCAGATACAGGAACTGATTTTTATTATTCTTTAAACTTTTTTAATGGAAATGATTGGGATGTAGATGCATCTTGTCCTGCGGGAGATCCTTGTTATTATTATACTAGAGCTGGAGTAATTCCAGATGCATTAGCAGATGCAATTGATTTGTATGCAGATGGTACAGTTGATGGTAGCATTGGTAAGATAAGAACTACACTTCATTCAGTAGGACATAAAAATGTTTACTTGCAAGGTCCGTTAATGTTGAATCAACCATAATAATTATTTAGATAACTACAACCCTTTATATAAAAAAGTTCCAAATAATTTGGAGTTTTTTTCTTGAAAATAAAAGTTTTAATACCTATATTGTTATCAATAATTACCAAATTAGACTCCTTTTGGGAGGCTTTATGTCTTTGAAGAAGTTAGAAAAAAAGCTTGACGGAGTTTTAAGTCGTATGGGGCGTTATGACCCCTTATATATTACGATTGTTATGCTCTTAACTGCTGCATATAGTATGAAGAATGGTTATTTTACTTCATATTATGTAGATCAAACAGAGTTTTTTGGAGTAGGTCTGTTGACGTTTCTGTTGGCGGCGTCCATTTCAATGCTTCCATTTACAACAATAATGTTATTTACAAGAAGAAATAGTTGGCATTTTTTGCTTAATATCTTCCTGATAGTTTTTTGTACTGTGGCCGTTCACTTTATGACAGAAAGCATAGTTTGGAAGGTTTTGTACGATCACCTATTGGAGGGGTACTTAGTTCGCGTGCCTTTAGCTATTGTTTCATTGTATTTAGTAACTAAACTGATGAAAAATAATATCGGCTTTAAATGGCTTTTCCTGCTTTTTCCTGTGTTTGGAATGACATGGATTGTACTAAACCCAGATTCTTTTGTCTTTATTATTTACCGACTAAACCAAATAGGTTTTTTTCTATTAGCGTGGTATTTGCGAGATGACTTAGTTTATGTAGCTGAGTCTATTATAAAAAAGCTCAGAGTACTTTGTGATTGTGAGTAAAGAAAAGCCAGCGTAATGCTGACTTTTTTTATATGCTGTCTTTATTTTTTATCTGCAATCTTTTTACAAGAAATTAGATTTACGTAAAGTTCTGCTAATTCTGGAAAGTTAAGATTTTTATGAATATTGCTCATCCAACCGTTAAATACTAACTTATCTTTTCTATAAACTTCAATAAAAGCTAACTGATTATCTACATTGTCAATAGGGGTAACCGCACATGATTTTACAAGAATTTTAAATTTCTTTAAATCTAAAGGCTCTTGTGGTTTCAAAGAATAGTCTGTGATTTTATCCGTATATTTATTTAGAATTCTGATTTTAGTTTCAAAATTGTAAAACACACGTTCATCAATAGACTGTGTTAGAAAATCAAAGTCAACAAGTTCATCTTGAACGAAGCTTTTAGAGTCTTTTGCATCGGCAGGTACAAAATCTTGCTCAATAACTTGAGAGTTAACGCTAGGAGTAGATGAAATATCGTTCCAGTTAACATTATCATTAAGGTAATTTGTTTGAGCAAATGCTGACGCACTAAAAAGCAGTGGTAGAGTGTAAAGTAGTTTCATTATAAGCAGTCCCTAATTTTTTCTAGTTTAGTTATAACTGATTTAATAAACTTAGTGTTGCCATCTGGTTTATTAATTTTACCCAAATCATCAACGGTACCATTTGCTAAAATATCTTGTACGGCTTTAATAGTGTAACCTTGGATGTATAGCAGATTTTTAATGTTTGCTATAGTCTTTTGGTCTTTATTTGAATAATATCGTCTATTATTTCTTTTAACAGGGCTCATAACCGGGAATTTAGTTTCCCAGTAGCGAATAACAGACGTGGCTAGCTCTAAGTCTTTTGCCACTTCTGAAATTGTTTTAAAGTTTTCTTCAAGTACCACTTGCTCTTCCTCCATTATAGATTTTTCTAGTTCAGGGAAAAGCATTGGTTCTTTGTTATAATCAATAAATTTGTTATTCATTTAAGCCCCACCTTTAAATCTTATTCTTCGTAAAGATATTTTTTAATTGTTGGTGATGGTTTAAATAGAACCACTTTTCTTGCTGAAATTGTAAACTCTTCTTTTGTTTTTGGGTTACGACCAACTCTTGATTCTTTTTGTCTTAATGAAAAAGTACCAAACTTAGCAATTTTAACCTCTTTTTCTTTTTCTAAAGATGTAATAACTTCATTAATAATATCGTCAATGATTTTATTTGATAGTTTTCTTGGGATACTAGTTTTTCTAAAGATTACTTCTGTTAAGTCTTGTCTTGTAATAGTTTGTTGAACCATGTTTAATTTAAATCCTTCAATTTAAAGTTTAGTGTTTATAATAGGTTTATTTTTTTTCTGTTATATATTAATATAATATATAAGAATTTATTGCGTTAATCAAGAAAAGATTGCAATATTATTACCATTTAATTAGGGCACCACCAAAGGTAAAGCCAGCACCAAATGCTTCAAGTAATAAGATATCACCTTTCTTGAATTTTCCTTGCTTATTAGCCCAGTCTAAAGCTAAAGGTATTGATGCTGCTGATGTGTTTGCATGCTTGTCAACAGTTACAATAACTTTTTCTGGTGTTAGACTTAAAGCTTTAGCAGTAGAATCGATAATTCTTTTATTCGCCTGATGAGGAATTAAAAAGTCAATATCTGATTTTTCCATACCTTCTTTAGCAAGTAGATCTAGGCAAACTTTTTTTAGGTTGCTTACAGCATGGCGAAAAACTTCCTGTCCTTGCATGTGAACCACTCCAGCAGATTGGCTTAAGCCTGGTCCGCCGTCAGTTTTTAGTAGATCTGTAAATTCTCCTTTTGTGGAGATGCTTGTTCTGATTAAGCCTGATGTGTCTTCTGGTGTTTTTTCAGTTAGCACCGCAGCACCTGCACCATCACCAAACAGTACGCATGTTGTTCTATCTTCAAAGTCTAATAATTTAGATAATGATTCGGCACCAATTATTAAAGCATTTTTTACTTTTTTAGTAGCAAAGAATCCTTCTGCAATTGATAGTCCATAAATAAAACCACTGCAAACAGCTTGAACATCAAAACAAGCTGCATTTACCGCGCCAATTTTTCTTTGAACAATAGAGGCCGTAGATGGGAATGTTAAATCTGGTGTTGTTGTTGCAATAATAATTAAGTCTAGATCTTCTGCTGTTAGATTTGCATTTTCTAACGCGGCTAAACCAGCTTTTACTGCTAAGTCTGAAGTAAGTTCGTCTTTTACAAAGTATCTTTGTTTAATTCCTGTTCTATCAGTAATCCAACTGTCAGAAGTATCAACAAATTTACTTAAGTCTTCGTTACTTAGGCAATTACTAGGTAGATATGAACCTGTTCCAATAATTTTATACACGAGATTATATTCCTTAAATTTTGAATTGATATATGTTTTTATAATGTGGCATAGTAGTTTAAAGTACTATTTTATAAAAACACTTCAGAATAATATACTATATTTTTATTAATAAGGGAAGGCTAAAATGCAAAAAAAATAATAAAAAGTCCAGTTTTTTCAATTGTTTTTACGACTTTAGTCAATAAAAAAAGAGGGTCGATCAAACCCTCTATAAAAATATTTTTTTATTTTTTTCTGCAGAATAAAAAAGATTAAGCAGATGCTTCTACTTCAGTCTCTTTTACTTTAAGTACTTGTTTGCCATTGTACATGCCACATGCTTGACATACGTTGTGCGCTGCGATAGCCTCGCCACAGTTTGGACATGCGTGTGCATTAACAGCTGAAAGTGAATCGTGAGATCTTCTTTGACCTCTTCTTGATGCAGAAATTTTTTTCTTTGGTACAGCCATGATTAATATATCCTTTAATACGAATTAATTAATAAATTTAAATTTATACTACTTCTAATTTTAATACTTTACTTATTAAAAAAGCTACCAGAGCAGTTGTGTAGATAGCAAGCAGTAAGGTTATTAATATAGTATTCTTTCTAAAAAATCAAGTATAATTTGATAAAAAAAGCAAATTTTTATTAAATATGCTAAAAAATAGTGTTTAAAATGGTAAATACTGTGCTATACTTAGCCTAGAAAAATAATATTGATAGGTAAAACTATATAACTTAATAGGATATATTTATGAAAAACACACTTTTAGGTCTATTATTAGTACTTACAGCATGTGCTGGTACAACAACAATTCATGGTTCTTTAATTAAACCTGCAGATGTT
>DMEM01000158.1 GCA_003450915.1 Alphaproteobacteria bacterium | reverse complement strand
AAGTGGAACTATAATTTCTTTAATGATGAATATGATTTAATAAAAAAAGTAACTCCAGATAACGCTCAAAAAACATTAGAAAAAATTATTGAGAAAAAAGGTGGCTCTGTAAGAGATCAACAAGTAGAATATACTAGAGTTCTAGCTGAAAACTTTGATGTTGATATTACAACAGATCAAACAAATATCGCACTTTTACAAGCTCCAACAGGTATTGGTAAAACGTTTGGCTATTTAGCTCCGAGTTTAGTTTTTGCAAAGCAAAATAATATTCCAGTTTGGATTAGTACTTTTACTAAAAACTTACAACAGCAAGTGCAAGAATCACTATCTGATTTTGATGATGTAAAAGTAGCCTTAAGAAAAGGTCGTCAAAACTATTTATGTCTGCTTAAGGCTCAGCAATTATTCGATAAAGAAAAAAGCTATTTTAATGGGTTTATTGCTCTTTGGATTGAAAAAACTAAAGATGGCGATATCACTTCAGGCGATTTTCCACAATGGCTATTTAATATGTATAATAAACGCCCGGCTGAATATGTAGATTTTGATAATAGCTGTATTTATTCAGCATGTCCTCATTTTAGAAAATGCTTTATTGAAAAATCAATTCAAGCGGCAAACGTAGCTGATATTGTAGTATCAAATCATGCTTTAACAACAATTGAAGGAGTTGTTAATTTTACAGAGCCATCAAAACTTCCTCCTGTAGTTATTTTCGATGAATCGCATGATTTATTCCATGCAGTTGATGATGCTTTTTCATCATTTTTATCAGCAACTCAGCTAAAAGACTTTACCGACTTTTTAGGTTTAAGAAATAAAAAAGGTTTATTACAAAGAATGTCTGAAGTTTTACAGTATCTTCCAGGTGATGAGCGTATAGGTGAGAATATGACTAAAATTGTAGGTCTTGGTGAGCACATGCCTTATAATGACTGGTTCTTACGAGTAACTCAAAATGATGAATTGCAAGAAAACGAGAAGAATATTTCACAAAAATTTATAAATTTATTATATAAGACCATTCAAAAGCAAAACTTAGACAATCAATATTCAAATATGCAGACTGATATTAAATATTTGTTTGCTAATGAGGCTAAAGATGATAAGTCTTTACAGCTTATCCCAGAAGCAGCTCGCATGCTTGAATTACTTGCTGAAATTCAGAAGAATTTAAAAATAATGGCAGATCGTATTGATATTTTAGTCGAACGTTATTGTTTAGATTCTGAAGATAATGAAGCTTTAAGACATGAACGTAAGTTGCGTGGTTTACAAAATAGTATTAGAATTAAAATGCAATACACAATTGATCATTGGCTTGATGCTTTAAAATTAGAAGAAAAGAAATATTTTACAACATATCTAGAACTTAACATGTCAAAAGAGGGGCGTGTTTATGATGTTGGTGTTAAGCGTCATTATACAAATCCAATGGTTCCATTTGCCAATAAAGTACTAAGTCATGTTCATTCTGTTAATTTAACATCTGCAACGATGAATGATATCCCGATTAAAGAAGATAAAGACTGGAAAACAGCTTTAAAATTAACTGGTGCTGAATATGTTAAATCTAAAAAATTAAAACTACACCAAGCACAAAGCCCGTTTGATTATAAAAAACAGGCTAAAGTTCTAATTATTAATGATGTTGATTATAAAAATAAGAGTGAGCTTGCACGTGCATTTGCTAAGCTGTTTTTAGCAAATAAAGGTCATGGTTTAGGTTTGTTTACAGCAATTAGCAGACTTTCTTCAACATATGATTATTTAAAGAAAAAATTAAAAGAGCAATCAATTAATTTATATGCTCAACATAAGCAAAATTTAGATGTTACAACTCTTGTAGATATTTTTAGAGAAGATATTTCATCATGTTTAATCGGAACAGATGCTTTAAAACAAGGAGTTGATGTGCCAGGAGAATCATTAAGCTTAGTAGTTTGTGATAAACTACCTCGTCCGGTACCAACTATTTTAATGAATGCTAGAGAAAAGTCATTTGGAAAAGGTTATCGAAACCTAGTAACAAGAATGAGTTTAAAACAGGCATTTGGTAGGCTTATTAGAAGAGTTGATGATAACGGTATTTTTGTGTTGTTAGATCCTCGAATAAATCGTTCAGAGTTAAAAGCATTTCCTGAAAATGTTGAAATTGCAACAGTAAGCCTGCAAGAAGCACTTCTGATTATTGAAAAATCTAAAGAAAAATAGTACACTACAATAGTATAAATATATATTTTTTAGGAGATTGAAAGTGTTAACAAAAAAAGGTGCGATGTTCGGGCTTGAAGGTCGAGTGTTAAGAAAACAGTTTGGGAAACTGTTTTTAACGAGCCTCCGTAGACTTTCCTTTAGGTTAGTCGAAGGTCAGCAAGCGACTTGCCTAAAAACTTCCAAAGGTGCGATGTTTGGGCTTGATGCTAGAATTGCATTAGCAATTTTTGGAGCATTGTCTGTAATATCAGGAGCTGCTTTATATTCTGCAATTCAAGAAGCAAAGGTTATATCTTTATTAGCAGACATGAATGAGGTGTCAAAAGCTCAAGAAGCATATTTATTAGATACAGGGCAGTATATGCCATTTGTTGGTAGTGCTGATAATACAGAAAAATCAACAAGAGATTTAGGAGATTTAAAATCTTCTTCTGTCGCTGGTTGGTCAGGGCCTTATTTAAGCTATGAAACAGAGGCTTATAGATCAGGAGAGATTATGTTGTATCCGGCATATGGTAAAATTTATTCTATCTTAGCAAATGATTCAGTAGCTTGGGGTGGTACTATTGCTTGGAATAGTGCAGCAGGTCTTTGTACATCATCTTCATGTTTTTCTTGGACTTTATTTAGTAGTGTTCCTGAAAGTATAGCAAAAGCCTTAGATAAAAAAGTTGATGGAGTTGAAGATGGAACAGCTGGGAATTTAAAATGGAAGTCATTTGCTACTGGTTATGATGTTTTTCTAAAAAATATGGCTGTGGGTAGTCCTTTGTAATGATATCTTAATAAATATAATACTCTGAACTATGTGTTCAGGGCTTATTTGTTGTGTTTGTTTGTGAATAAAGGTGAGTAATTCTAGAGGGGCGGCTTGATAAACTTAAGTGCCGTCTATCAATGAGAAGATTACAATGCTTGAAGTAAAGCGAAGCCAATACGTAATGTGGTGCAGTCATAATCCGTCTTAGAGTAAAGTAAGAGTATTAGAAGTAGCAAAAGACCTAGTCGTAAGACTAGGTTTTTAATGGAGGGTATCAAGGCGAAGCCGCCAAGATCGAAGCGAAGCAAGATCAATGACGGACAAATTTTATTTTATAAAATTTAGAAAGAACCGGAATGAAGACAAAAAAAGACCTAGTCATAAGACTAGGTTTTTAATGGCGGGAATGACGGGACTTGAACCCGCGACCTTCGGCGTGACAGGCCGACACTCTAACCAAAACTGAGCTACATCCCCAAGTTAGAAAAAAATCTTTTATCTATAAGTCACAAATAATGTAGATAAAAAATGGTGGGCGGTGAGAGACTTGAACTCCCGACCTACTGGGTGTAAACCAGTTGCTCTACCAACTGAGCTA
>DMEM01000159.1:859-10849 GCA_003450915.1 Alphaproteobacteria bacterium | reverse complement strand
AAAATATCAATAGAAAAAATGCGGTTTTTACGATCTTATTGAATTATTTAGAAAAACTAATCTTTAGTAATAAGGTTGGTTTTTTTTAATTGACTAAATCTAATAACTAGTTATAATTTGCTTTGCTATTAATTACAATAAAATATAAGGAAAATAATAATGAAAATTGCATTGTTAGTTTTAACATGTGTTTTTGCTTTAGGTACACTAGATGCAGAGGCAAAAAAAAGAAGATCTTCTAAAAAACATAAACCAGTTTACACACAGTCTAAAAAAGCTGAACCTGTAAAGCAAGCTGAAGCTCCAGCAGTTCAAGCTCCTAGCTCATCAACTTCAGATATGATTAAAGGCGCTGTAGTTGGGGCTGCTGCAGGTGCAGTAACTGGTGCCGTAGTAAATGAACTTATGGGTTCTGACGATGAAAAGAAAGAAGAAAAAGCTTCAGAAGATACAAAAGAAGCTAAAACGGAAGAAAAAGCACCAGCTAATGAAGTGATGAAAGAAGAATCAAAAGAAGATGATTCAACAACATCTGAGAATAACAATATGTTTACTATGTTATTATTAGCATTAGGTGGTTTTCTTATAGGTGCTATGTTTATGAAAATCAGAAAATAGTTTCTAATAATCTTATAAAGACTTGCAATTTAAGCAAGTCTTTTTTATTATGGTAGTTGATTAGAAATAAAAAGGGATATTTAACATGTTAATTAATAAAGGAGCAATGTTCGGGCTTGAAGGTCGAGTGTTAAAAAAACAGTCTGGGAGACTGTTTTTAACGAGCCTCCGTAAACTTACCTTTAGGTTAGTTGAAGGTCAGCAAGCGACTAGAGTGTCAACTGCAAAAGGTGCCATGTTTGGGCTTGATGCCAGAATAGCTCTAGCAATATTCGGATCATTATCTGTAATCAGTGGTGCTGCGTTATATAGTGCTATTAAAGAAGCAAAGGTAACAGCTATTTTAACAGAAATGCAAGAAGTTGCTAAGGCTTATGAACAGTTTTATTTAGACACTTCAACACATGTAAAACAAGCTTCAGGAGGCCAAGATACAGTTAATATTGAAGAGCTAGTTGATAATACAGAAAGTAGATATCGCTGGAAGGGTCCTTATTTATCATATGCAGTATCTGGGTTAAGAAATGGACTTGTGACAGAATATGATGATATTATTTTAAGAATTAGAAATACTACAGACTGGGGTAAAACTTCAGGTATTGCTAGTGTACACTGTACAACAAAAAATGACTGTTTAGTTTGGATTGGTTGGTTATTTGTGCCAACAGAGATAGCAAAAGCACTTGATTTAAAAATAGATGGTATTGTAGATGATAGCAAAGGTAGGCTTAGATTTGGCGATTGGAGTACAGAGTCTTATGTTTATTATAATACAGGAATTTCATATAAAGAATACCAATAGAGTTAGCTAAATAAAAAAACTCCCATCAGGGAGTCTTTTTTAAATTCTTTTACCAATAAGTTTAAATAGTATTTTTGATACTTTTTGAGTTTTACTTGATAAGAATAGGTCCTTATATACCTTTGAGGCAACTAAACGGTTAATATCAGAATAAGTAGGGTAAGTATACATTTGGTTTAATAGCTTTGATGGTTTTTGTCTGTTTTGAACTACTGAGGTCCATTGCTGAATTAATTCCCCAGCATTTTTGCCAAGCATGCTAACACCTAAAGTTCGACCTCTGTGATCTAAAATTACTTTTACCTTGCCAAGCATTGCATCTTCGGTTACTGCTCGGTCATTTTCTTTAAAATCAGCAGAAAATACTTGTACTTTAGGGCCATAAAGAGTTTTAGCGTGTTCTTCTGTTAATCCTACTTGAGCTAATTCTGGTGATGTGAATGTTGTCCAAGGTAAGCCTTTATAATTTACTTTAGCGAAGAAAGATCCAAATAAAACTCTTTTGATAAATATACTTGCATGGTATGCCGCTAGATGGGTGAATAATCCTTTACCTGCAACATCTCCTAAAGCGTAAATGGATTTGTTATCAGTTTGCATGTTAGCATTCGTATAAATAAAACCTCGTTCATCATATTTAATATCTGCATTATCTAAATCTAATTTTTCAGTATTTGGGGTTCTGCCTGTTGCAATTAAAAAATGACTTGCTGATAAAACGAATTTATCACCACCGGATTCAATGTCAAAATCTATTCCAACAGCAGATTTGCTTACTTTTAGTAAGTTTGAGTCTTCAAAAATTTCGATACCATCTTTTAGCATTTTTTGTTTTAAAATTTCAGACAGTTCTGGATCATCATTCTTTAAAATTCCGGTTGAATTATGAATAACAGTAGTTTTTACACCCATATTGTTAAAAGCAGTAGCCATTTCAACACCAATTGGTCCAGCTCCAAGAATAACAATCGACTCAGGTTTAAAATCTAGAGAAAAAATTGTTTCATTGGTTAGGTAGTTAATATTTTCAAGTCCTTCAATGCTAGGGATAAATGCTCTTGAACCAGTTGCTATAACAAATTTGGTAGCTGTTAGCATTTCACCGTTAACAATTAGAGTCTCAGCATCTAAGAATTGCCCATATCCTTCAATAACATCTACTCCAAAACCTTCAAAACGTTCTTTTGAGTCATGGGGTTCAATAAATTTAACAGAGTCATTTATATGCTGGAAGGTTTTTTCAAAGTCTTTGAACTGTTTTGATGCATACAATAATGCCTTTGATGGGACGCATCCATAATTTAGGCAGTCTCCACCCATTTTGTGTCCTTCAATTAAGGCTACTTTGTATTTTAGTTGCCCTGCAACGGCTGCTACGGTTAAACCTGCAGAGCCTGCTCCAATAATTACAATATCATAATGATTTCTATCAACCATGTATTAAACTCCTTTTGCGTTTTTTATTTTTTTTATAAATATCGGTAAAAGTGAAAAAACTCCAAGCAGTACCATTGCCGAAATCATTTCAATAGAAATTAAGTCTGAAACTCCTTCTAATTTACCACTTTGATAGCCTAAATAAGTATAAACAAATGATCCAGGAATAATACCAATTAAGGTAGTCCACAGATATGTTGATGTTTTAACGCCAACGGTAGCAGGTGCTACATTTACTAGAACAAATGGGAAAATAGGTACTAGACGAGCAAAAAGCATGTAGCTAACGGCATCTTCTTTAATGTTTTTTTGTAAAGTTAGTAAAGACTTACTATTTTTATATTTAGCAAGCAATCCCTCGTCTCCGGCAGCATTCTTAACAATTAAAAAGATTGCTAGAGCACCAAGAGTTGCTCCTATAACAACAATTCCTGTTCCTAGTATTGGTCCAAAAATAACACCAGCTAATAAAGTTAAAATTGTAGCAATTGGTAAAGATAGAGCTACGCAAATAAAATACAGCATTAAATAGATAATGCCAGTTATAGTCATATTTTCATTAGAGTATTGAATAATTGAGTATTTATAGTTTAGAATAGTTTGTTTGTCTATGTACATGCTGGCTATAATCATAATTGCAACTAATATAACCAAGGGCAGGGATTTTTTTATTTTTTCCATAAAATCAGATCCTTATTTATTAAACTTATCTTACATGTTTGTATTATGATATTCTATATAAAAACGAAAAAGGTTACATTTTTTCTTTTACATTTAAAAAAAATTAATCTAAACTATATAGCAAGTAAATGTAAATTATATAAAAAAGGGGGTAGGTCATGCCTTGGTATGTATACTCATTACTGGCAAGTGCTTTGTTTGCAATAGTGCCACTACAAAAAAGAAGATGTAAAGATAGTCCTAAAGATGTAATGTTCTGGTCATCTGTTTTTGCAACTTGTTTAACTTTGGTGTTATTTCCGTTTTTAGAATTTCCAGATCTTAATTTATTTTACTTGGGGGCAATATTTGCCGGATTAACCGGTGTTTTTGGTGGTGTTCTTCAGTTTAAATTATCTGAAAGAAACATGGGGCGAACACTACCTGTTCAGCTACCAGTTCAAATTTTAGCTTGTTTTATTTTTTATTGTTTATTGCACCCAGCATATTATAGCACTATTAGTGGCTATGGCATTTATATAGCATGTTCTTCTATTTTTGTTTTAATGATACTATCTCAGTTTTTAAGAAAATCAGATAATACAATAGTTGGTTTAATTACAGTAACACCAGTTAGTTTATTATTTGCTGTAATTATAGTGTATTATAAACTTATTATGGAAATGATCCCAGGTAATCCCTCTAATGTTATTTTAGCGTATATTTTAGTTCACTACTTTACAGTAGCGATGTGCTTTTTAATTGAAAATATTTTAAATAAAGAGTCGACAATTGCAATTTCTGAGAGCTTAACTTCAAGCTCATTGTTAATAGCTGTTTTATATGTTTTTGGTTATTATTTCTTGTTTAGTGCCGTTTACTATGCATCAAACCCTGCTTTTGCGATTACATTCAATTTACTTATTCCTGTGTGGATAAAGTTATATAGTGTAGTGGTTAAAAAATATGATGACGCAAGCTTAAAAGTTGCATTAATAATGTTATTAGCATTTTCAATATTAATTATAGCAGCTTAAAAAGAATATATTAAATTAGGCGTAAAAGTCGGTGATACCATCTTTATTTTTGGTTTCCCCGTCTTTTTTTTGCTCTTCTTCAAGATGGTTTTTTTTAGAAAATGTATCTTTTTTCTTCTTTTTATTTTCTTGTTTTAGCATAACTAAATCCCCAAAGGTGTTATTATCAAGTTGACTGTCTTTGTTTGATATCTCAACCTGTGCTATAGCCTCAACGTCTTTACGAGCATAATCCGGCTTTCTTATAATACTAAATTTACTGTTTTGAACTTTTGATATACTCATTTAAACTAACTTTCATAATTAATGAAAAACACCTTCTTTATACTATTTTATAGATATTTATAAAAATTTACAATAAACAGTGCCTTAAAAAATACGTTTAGTTGTTGCTATAATATCACGCATTAAGAGTAATATGCTATTTTTGAGGTAAAACTTAACCTAAATACTTCTTTTTCCTTTTAAAAAGAGGAAAAAGTTGCTAAAATATTACATAGAATTAACAATCCTCAGCTGTATTTTCAAAAATAATAAAAAAAACAGTGGGTTCGCATGTAACTCAAGCTCAATATAGTAGGAATCCAAATGAAAAAAAGAGTAGCTTTAAGTAAGTTTATTATATATATAGTACTATTTTTAGGTATAGTTTTGTCTGTACTTGCCTATTTTTATACACAAAATCAACACCAAGCAATGTGGGAAAACTCACAAAAAGTTAAATTAAATCTTAAAGTTTCAAAGTTTGAGACTGATTTTTACTTTGATTTATTGAAGATAAAAGCAGATTTTATGAACTCACAATCCCCTAAAGATCTAGACTCATTACCAGAAAATAAGCACTTTGAACGTTGGAATATTTTAAGATTAGATAAAAAGCCTGAACCAAATCAAATAATTAATTTAGATTTCAAAACTTCAAAAGATAAATCTATAGAGCTTCATATTACATCGAATCAAATTAATCAAATTATCGAAAATTCAGCTAAATATGGTTATTCTTTCTTTACTTTAGATGGTTCTGGTTTATATATAGCTTTTACAAAACAGTCACAAAATAATGATGAGCTTCAAGTTTTTATATCAAAAGCTAAACCTGTTCTTAATACTCTTGAAGAGTATGATGGTTACCTTATTCATGTTTTAAATGAAAAAGGCAAAACGATCTATAATAAGCACAAGCAAACACATGTTGATGCTTATGCTGTAAGAGTTGAAGGTAGCAGAGCAAATATGTCTTATTCTATCGTATCTTTTGTTAATAAAGAAGGTATTGGTGGTATCGGTAGTTATGGTTTATTATTTATGAGCTTTATTTTAATAATTACATTTTTAATTGTTACATATTTATTTAAACAAAATACAAGTTTGAATTCATTAAATGCAAAAATGCTAAACCAAGGTGATAGTTTAAAAACAGCTTATAACCTATTTAGAAAAATTACAGGTAATTCATTTGATATTATTTCAGTGATTGATTCAAACCTTAAATTAGAATATGCAAACTCAGCTTATGCTAAGATATTAAATTATAACCCAAGAAACCTACAGGGTTTGGCTTTTGTTGATTTACTGCCAGAGATAAATAAAGAAAAGTTCTTGAAGAAAGTTAAATCTTTTGATTTTAATAAAGGTGCTTTGAATTTTGATTTTGAAATGCTTCATGCAAATAAAAAAGATAGAATTATTGTAGAATCAATGATTCATGCTATTTATGATGAAAAAGGCGAAATAGAAAACTACATTGCACACTGTAAAGATATTACAGCAAAAAGAGAATCTTTAAAGGCTTTATTACAATCTAAAAGAAGGTTTAAGGACTTTGCAGATTCATCTGCTGACTGGCTATGGGAAACAGATGATAGATTAAGATTTAGCTTTGTGTCTTCTGGGATTAAAAACTCAACAGGATTTTTAGTAGAAGATTTACTAGGTCGTGGAATTAATAGTTTATTTTATAAATCAACATTAGTTATTGATAAATTAACTAATGATAGAGGTGCAATTAAAGATATTGAGATAAAAGTAAAAAGTAGAGATAGTAGAGAAATTTGGCTAAGAATTAGTGCGATACCTGTTTATAATGAAAAAGGGGTTTTTACAGGGTATAGAGGTGTTGGCCGTAATATTACTTATATGAAAGTAGAACAAGAGAAGATGTTGGAGTTAGCAACAACAGATTATCTAACCGGATTATTAAATCGCTCTGCATTTTTACACGAACTTGACAGTACTTTAAACTTAGCTAAAAGAAATGGTATCCAAGGTGCTTTGTTATTTATTGACCTTGATATGTTTAAAGTTGTTAATGAATCTCACGGTTATGATGCAGGTGATAAGGTTCTGTTAGAAGTTTCCTCTTTATTGCAAGCTAATTTAAGAACCACTGATATTATAGGTAGAATTGGTGGAGATGAGTTTGCTGTAATAATGCATGATATTAATCCACAAGAAGTTCGCAAGAAAATTAAGCAGCTTATTAATAGACTTTCTAGGTTGAAAATTACATATAATGGCGAACAAATTCAAACAACAAGTTCAATTGGTGTTGTTAAATACCCTAATGAAGATCAAGACCCTTCACAAATTCTAACAGCTGCAGGTTTAGCTATGCACAAAGCTAAAGATATGGGTAGAAATAGAGTTTATATGACAGATGACCATTTCTTTGAAGATAGTTTTACAGTTTCAGCTAAGCAAAAGATGAAATGGTTGAATATTTTAAGAAGTGCTTTAGATAATGATAACTTTGAAATGCATTTCCAACCAATGATTCCTGCAGAAAAAGATGGCACTGTTATTTTTGAATCATTACTAAGAATTAGAGATGAAAATAATAACCTAGGCTCTCCTGTTTTCTTTATTGAAGCTGCTGAAAACTTTGGTTTAAGTCAAAGTTTAGATATAAGTGTTTTGAAAAAATGTATTAAACATCATAAAGACTTGATGAATCAAGGAAAAGATTGTATGCTGTCAATTAATATCTCAGGTCTTTCATTAGGTGATGATGTTGTTTTACAGGCATTAAAAGATATTGTTAGAAAAGAAAAACCAGTAACTGATAAAATTATTATTGAGGTAACAGAAACAGCTGCAATGCGAGATGAAGAGCAGGCTAAGATTTTTGTGTCTGAGTTACATAGTTTAGGCTTTAAATTTGCTTTAGATGATTTTGGGTCGGGTTATTCTTCATTCTACTATTTAAAGAATTTAGATGTTGATTATATTAAAATTGATGGTGAGTTTGTTAAGAACTTAGAAACTTCAACAGAAGATAGACACTTTGTAAAAGCATTATCAGATTTAGCTAAAGGCTTAGATATTAAAATTATTGCAGAGTTTGTAGAAAATCAAAGTCATGTTAATATATTAAAAGAAATTGGTATTGATTATATGCAAGGTTATCACATTTCAAAACCAATAGATGATTTAAATAAAGCTGTAAAAAGATTTGATCACAAGTCTATAGATGAAATTTAAAAGGAAAATTATATGCTAAATAGATTATTTTATGTATTATTAATATGTTCATTGTTTGTTGTTAACTCAGCAAATGCTCAAGAGCGATTAGAGTTAGGCTTTTTTGCAGATCAAAAAACATTTAAAGTTAATGAACGTAAAAAATTAGTAGCATTTTTAGAACATCATCAAGAAGGAGATGTTTATGAGTTTGAGATTTTATCTTTATCAGATCCACTAAAAATAGGTTTAGATGTTCAAAGGTTAACTGATATTCAGGCTATTTTTCGCCAGTATGGCGTAAATATAGATGGGTTACTAAGCGCAAAAATTCGCTTTATAGCCAGTCAAGATCAAAAATTAGTGGTTATTAGAAAAACAAAACAAGATGTAAAAAACAATGAAAAACAATAATACTGTTCGCCAGCAAAAGAAAAGCTTCAGATCTATTTTGAAGCAGATTAAGCAAACTAAGTTTGCTGATTATACAGGTGCATCATCATTAGATGAAACAGAAAAATTTCCGGAGCTTTTTGCAAAATACTCAGATGTAGTTGATATTATGAATCACGAACAGTTAATTTCTATTTTAAGAAAAATAACTCAAGATGCTACCTCTAATGATGTTGACTTAATTAATAAAAAAGGTTTGATAGGAAACGAAAAGTTTGAAAACTTTGCTCATACTCGTAGAGGTTATATTAGACCCTTAGATAAAGTTTCATTACAACAAATTGAAACTATTGAAGAGTATATTTCTTACGTTTGTAAACAGTATAAAATTACACGGAAATCTTCAGATCAGACTTTTTATATGTTTGATCATGCTTCTATTCAGTATTATAATGGTGCAGATTTAGCTGATATGCGTGCTTTGCAGTTAGCAAATATTCCATGGTATAGAAAAAAACCACTCCCTGTATTAAAAGATATTTTACCAGCAGGTCAAAGTCATACTCAGTGTTTACATGCTATGCTTGACCAGTTAGAGAAGAAGGGTAAAAATATTACAGCACTAGTTGCCAGTGCTAGACAAATTGTTGAATTAAGCTTGCTTTATTCACAAAGAAGGGGTGAGTTTGCAACATTTAAAAACTTACTGCCGAATTTAAGAGTTTGGGTTAATGATACAGGCTTTTATTCAGTAAATGAAAAGCTTATTGAGAGCTTATTTGTTGGTTTAGATGTAAAAAAAGTTGATATTTATAACTCAATTACAGGTGCTTTAGCATTACAAGAAGATGTAAAAAAAGCAGGAGTTTTAACTCTACAAACAGATGCAGGTGTTTTTTATGAATTTGTTCCTGTAGAGTTTGTAGACTCAAAAGGTAAAGTTTTACAATCTGCTAAACGTTATCATGCAGGCTCTGTTGAGCCTAATAGAGAATATGTAATGGCAGTTTCAAATCAAGCTGGCTTATTATCAATTACAACATCTGATGTTGTTAGGGTTGTTAGCCAAAACCCATTACAAATTGTTTATTTAAGAAGAGCTCAAAGCCTAAACTTAGCAAAAGAAAACTTACACACATATTTAGTTGATAAAGTTATTGCCGCTTTAAATAAAGTATTGGAGTCATATCATATTGTAATTAGAGACTATATGGTTGGTTATGATAGTTATGAAAAACGTCATATTTGGGCTTTAGAATTAAATAAATCTCCAGAGTTAATAGACGAGAAAATTTTGGCAAGTATTGTAAATAGAATTCATAAAATGCTATTGCAAAATTCAAGAATGTATAATAGAGCGATGGATACAAATGACCTAAACCCTCCAAGAATGCACATGTTGCCTTTAGGTGGTTTAGCAATTTTTGAAAAGCCAAAAGGTGTTCACGGGGTAGATCTATCAGAAGATGCTTCAGTTGTGATGCGTTATGCAGAAAATAATATCAACAAAGTTTTCCAAGCGGCCAATGTCAAAATCCTTTAATGGCTATTTTGTTTGATCTTTTCATTTTATTTAGTTAAGTC
>DMEM01000159.1:0-805 GCA_003450915.1 Alphaproteobacteria bacterium | reverse complement strand
CTACACTTTTAACTAATAAAACAAAAACTTCTGCCAGAGTCTTATATTAAAGCTAAATCTGTTTTTTAGATTTATAATGCCAATAATAAAATTACGTTATATTGGACTACGATCCGGAATCAGATATAAATTATATAATAAAAAAAGACCTCATTTTGAGGTCTTTTCTCATATCTGAATTACTTATCTTCAGGAACTAACCAGGCATCAAGTACTTGATCAGACTGTAAATACTTTTTAGCAGTTTGTTTTAATGAATCTAGAGTAACGGCATCAATTTTGTTAAAGAATGCATCATATTGCTCAATAGAGCCACCAGCGCTTAAAAATTTACCCATTGAACGAGCAAATGCCATTGCATCATCTTTTGCATAAACTTGACTGGCTTTTATATTTGTTTTGGCAATTTCTAGTTTTTCTTGGTCGTTAAAATCATTAATAAAGCTATCTAAAGCAAATTCTAAAGCTTTTTCCATAGTACTGATGCTAACACCATCTTTTACCTGTAGGTTAAAATCAAAAGTTGCTTCTGTTCTGCCAACCGGAGAGTAATCGCTTGATACAGAATTCGCTACTTCTTGATTCAGCACAAGCTTTTCGTATAAGTAACTAGTGTTTGAGCTGCCTAAAAGTTGAGAAAGAATAATTAAGTTATAAATTTCATTTTCATCAACCTCTTCTCCTGCAATACCTGCAAATAAGCTCGGCACTCTGAAGATTTTATAGTAAGTAGGAGATCTAACTTGTTTATCTTTTACAATTAGTTCTTTTTCACTTTTATAACGAGGTTCAGTTGCCCATGTTT
>DMEM01000075.1 GCA_003450915.1 Alphaproteobacteria bacterium | reverse complement strand
AGTTATAGAAAAGACTTAAAGCTTAATATAAATAATTATGATACAGTATTTTATTTTAGTAAATTTAGCAAGTGTGCAAATATAACGTCTACAGCTAGGAATATATATTCATCAAATAAAAAATATACTATTAATAATGAAGGGTTAAGAGAATTAACTCAATATTTAAAAAAAGTTTTTGAT
Source organism: Alphaproteobacteria bacterium (assembly GCA_003450915.1). Lineage (GTDB taxonomy): Bacteria > Pseudomonadota > Alphaproteobacteria > UBA1280 > UBA12223 > UBA12223. The sequence goes on along the minus strand of DMEM01000075.1, from coordinate 6,225 downwards.
ATGCTTAGTCTACTACAAGATCATCTAAACTACAATAAACAAAAAGAGCTTAGAGTAAAAGCAATAAATGAAATTAACTCAGAAATTGCATATATGGATAATATGAGTAATGAACAACAGGATTTTGAATTTATTAAACGTTATAGAAATAATTTCCACTCTTGCAAGCAATCTTTATACGAATTTGAAAATAAATATATAAAAAAAGAAAATACAAGTGAAAATTATATAAAATAAAAAGAGGTGATTATGGATTTATTTGAATTTGCAGAAAAGAAACTAACAGAAACAGAAGCTAAAAAGCGTATAAAGAGGCTTGTTAAAGAGATGAATTATCATTCAGACCTTTATTATAACAAGCAAGAGCCTGAAATTGCAGATGTTGAGTATGATGAAATGTTCAGAGAGCTAGAAAAGCTTGAAGCTGACTTTCCACATTTAAAACATAAAGATACACCGACAGAAAAAGTTGGTGCAGAAGTTGTTAAAAACAAGTTTGAGCCAGTAGAATATAAAGTTAAAATGCTTTCTTTAAGCAATATGTTTAAAGATGAAGATGTTTCTGATTTCTTTAAAAGAATTCGTAATTATTTAAACTTAGCAGAGCATGCTCAAGTAGATGTGTTTGCAGAGTATAAGATTGACGGTATTTCATGTAATATTCGTTATGAAAATGGCAAACTAGTTCAAGCATCTACTCGTGGAGATGGTCAAACAGGTGAAGATATTACTTTAAATGTAAAAACTATTAAGAACGTTCCGCATGAGCTAAAAGGCAATAATATCCCGAAAATTATTGATATTCGTGGTGAAATCTTTATGTATGATGCTGAATTCGATAAAATGAATGAAGATCAGGCTAAAATTGAAGGTAAAATATTTGCCAACTCACGTAATGCAACATCTGGTTCTGTACGTCAGCAAGACCCGAGCGTTGTTGCCAAGCGTCCGTTAAGCTTTTTTGCCTATTCAATGGGTGAAATTAGCAATGAGTTTGAGTTAAAATCTCAGCAAGAATACCATAATATGCTGATTGAATGGGGCTTAACAGTTATTCCTAATTCTAAGATTGTAAAGACAGAAGAAGAAATTCTAGAGTTTTATCAAAAAACTATTAAAGATCGCCCTGAACTTGGCTTTGCGATTGACGGCATGGTTTATAAAGTTAATGATTTTGAATTACAAAAACGTTTGGGCTTTATTTCTCGTTCACCTCGTTGGGCTATTGCGCATAAATTCCCAGCTATTGAAAAAACTACAGTTTTAGAATCGATTGACATTCAAGTAGGGCGTTCAGGTGCATTAACTCCAGTTGCTCGCCTAAAACCAGTTGAAGTTGGTGGAGTGGTGGTTTCGAACGCAACATTACACAATATTGACTATATTAATGAGCGTGACTTACGTATTGGCGATAGTGTTTTTGTAATACGAGCTGGAGATGTTATTCCAAAAGTGGCTGCGGTTGCTAAAAAAGCAGAACCTAGAGCTGAAAAGTTTGAATTTCCAGAAAGTTGTCCTGTTTGCGGTGGTGAAGTTGAAAAGGTTATTAATCAAGATTCAAATAATACAGCATACCAATGCACTAATTCATGGGAGTGTAAAGCTCAGCTTGAGGCTACAATTAAACATTTTGTAAGCAAAGATAACGTTGATATTGATTCTGTTGGAGAAAGTTTCATTAAGCTAATGTTAGAGCTAGATTATATCAAAACTCCGGTTGATTTATATAACTTATATACTCATAGAGATGAGCTTATTGCTTTAGAAGGTTATAAAGAAAAATCAATTGATAATATTTTACAAGCAATTGAAGATAAAAAGAAAATTCCTCTTGATAGATTCATAGCAGGGCTTGGAATTAAGCTAGTTGGTAAAGAAACAGCGGCAGAATTAGCCCAGTTCTATTTAAGTTTAGATAGATTGATTAACTCAGTGAAAAATAAGGATATTTTAACTGATTTTATGTCTGCAAATAGTAAACAAAATAAGAAATATGTTGAAAATATTGTTCATTTCTTTACAAAAGATCATGGCCTTGAAGTTATTGAAAAATTTAAAGAAAATGGTGTTGAAATTTTAGATTTTGAAGTTAAAGAAGTTTCAGAAAACCCATTTAAAGACAAAGTTATTGTATTAACTGGTACGTTACAAACTGTAAAACGTGCTGAAGCTAAAGATTTCTTAAAACTTTGCGGTGCTAAGGTTGGTTCAGCGGTGTCAAGTAAAACAGATTTAGTTATTGCAGGGCTTTCAGCAGGTTCAAAGCTTAAAAAAGCAGAAGAATTAAGTATAGAAGTAATTGATGAAGATACATTTTTAGCAATAAAAGAATCAATTAATATTTAATTTTTGAATATTAATAATTAAATACATATATTATTAGTAGTTTTTATTACGTTTAAGGATGATATTTATGTTAGAGACATTAATACTTATTTTTATCTCTATGGTTGTTTTAGTTGTGTTTTTGGGTAAGTGTGAACTTACCAAGATAATAAATGCGACTAATGAAAGTAAGTCTCCTGAATACATGTCAGAGATTAACATAAAAGCTAGAGAAATGATAAAAAACCATAGCAACAGTAATCTTGATGATTCTGATACTATTGCGATACTAAACACTATAATTATTTCTGCTGATGAAAAGATGAATGACTTTAAAAAATCATACTTTACTTTAGCTTTTTATAGCAAAAGTAAAAATACAAGCTACTATCAGACACTGATTGAACTGAAAACCGTTGCTTCAACTGCGTTGGCTTTAGTTAGCATCAGGAGTGTAAAGAATTAAAAACTAATCTTAAAAAGCGAACTTTAAAAGGCTGCAAACTTATGCAGTCTTTTTTATTTATATTGCCAATTTTGTGATAATTTGCTAATCTAATTGGGTATAAATTAATATAGGATTTGAGGATGAACGACGTACTAGATAAAAAATATAAAGGTATTTATGAATATTATAAGGCACAAAAGCCAACTAGCAAAACTCTTGTTTGTGTTGCTGGGGTTTCTGAAGGTGCTTTTAGGTGGTATGAAAGCTTATCTATTTTAACTCAAGAGTTTAACGTAGTACTGCTTAATAACCCTGGTGTTGCTACAGCTCCAGATAAAATAACATTTACAGTTGATGAATTAGCTGAAGAATATCAACATATTTTAGATCTTTTAGAAATTGATACATATTATTTAATGGGGCATTCAATGGGAGGCTTTATCTCTCAAAGAATGACAATAAATCAACCAACAAAGGTAAATAAACTTATTCTTATTGGTACTAGCTTTGGTTCATTTCAGTCTGAAGTTGATATTAAATCAATCATGGATACAAAAAATACTCTTAAAAACTCAATTGACAATATAAAAAACCATCATAAATTGGTAAAAATGCAGGATTATTCTTTTACAGAAGAATTTCAAAATAAACATCCTGAAGTTATTGAAAAATATCTAGATGAAAAGCTAAATAAATATAAGCTTGGCAAAAGAACGTTGGTGTCTCACTTTGTTTGTGGAGGTAGGTTTTCTAGCGTAGGGGAGACACATAAAATTTTAGCACCAACATTAATTATTCATGGCACAGAAGATAGAATGGTAAATATTGAAGGCGGTAGAAAACTGGCTAAAACAATACCAAATGCCCAAATTTTAGAAATAAATGGTTCCGGACATACTCCTTTTGTTGAAGATGTTTCTTTAATGAATAATGTAGTTAAGTTTTTCTTAGATAATGGACAAATAGGGACTATACTAACAAAAGATTATATTATTGATGAGAGTCTTTTAATGAAAGATCAAATGTTTAGGCAGCACTCGAGGTCTATTACTTATGCGAACTTTATTAAAGAATTATTTATGGTAGACGAGCTTGAATCTAAATTTGACCAATACCTAGACATCTTAAAAGGTGCTAAATAACAATCTATTTTATTGATTTTACAGAAAAAAGTGTTACAATCAGTATTAAATATACAGATATAACAAGTAATTTAGGAATTTTTAATGACTGATAATCAAAATACAGAAACTCAAAACAAACACTTATTTACAATTGATAAGGACTATAACAAAATTAAGCTAGACAAGTTTTTAGCTGATAAATTTGGTGTTGGTTTTTCATTAATTCGTAAAATGGCTAGAAAAGGTCAAATTCGTCTTAACTCATCTAGAGTTAAGGGTAATGAGGTTCTTAAAATTGGTGATACTGTTAAAGTTCCCGGTCTATTTTTAAATTCTCAAGCTGAAATGGCAAATCAAGATATCAAATCAAAAGGCTTATTTACAGCAAAACAAATTAAAGATGCAAAAACTTGGATTCTTTATGAAGATGATGATATTTTAGTTATGAATAAACCAGCAGGCATACCTGTTCAAGCAGGCTCAGGACAAGAAAAAAGCATCGATAGACTATTTGCGGAAGTTTACCCTGAAAAAGCTCCTAAGCTAGTTCATAGACTAGATAAAGACACTTCAGGTTGTTTAATTATGGCTAAAAATAAATCAGTGGCTAAAGATTTGGTAACTCAGTTTGCAAAACGTAAGACTCATAAAACATACTTAACAATTGTAGTGGGTAATTTACAGGACCCTCAAGGTGAAATTAATTTTTCAGTAGAAAAACAATTTACAGAGCATAATAAAGAACGTATGAAAGTCGTTGATAATGCTGGTAAAGATGCTAAAACATATTATAAGCGTATCGCTAGACATAAAAATTATCACTTCTTAGAAGTTGAAATTGAAACTGGTAGAACTCATCAAATTAGAGTTCACATGCAGTCAATTGGTACGCCTATTTTAGGTGATGGTAAGTATTCAGATAAAGCATTCAATGTACTACCAAACGGTAAAAAAGTTAAAATGTGTCTACATTCATATAAGTTAGAAATTGTACATCCGATAACAGAGAAGGTAATGGAGTTTAAAGCTCCTGTTAATTCAAAAATGCTAGAAGTTATGGATATTTTAGGATTTAGTCACAAAAAATAGTTTTATTAATAAACCTCTGGAAACAGAGGTTTATTTTTTATCTTGATTCTTTTTCATTAATAGTTATAATAGCCAAACATTTTCTAATTAAGGAATAGTTATGTTTGATAGAAATACATGGTTACTTATTATTTTTGTAGCACTTGTTGCGTGTGGCCTTCTTCGCATGTTTTACAAAAGCAGGAAAAAGAAAAATGCAGTAAAAAAATTAGACAATGCCTTACAGCAAGAGTCTAAAATAAAGTCTGAACAGCGTAAGCCAAAACCAGCTAGTCAACAAAAGTCAGCTTCTACTAGTAATTCTGACCAAAAACGCCGCCAAGAAGAGGGAGCACGTCGCCATCAAGAAACTGTTAGGAATGATCCTTCTCAGCAAGAAGAATCACCTCGACAAAGTGAGTCCTTCGGTGGCGGTAGTGATTCAGGTCCTAGTTCAAATAGTGATGATTAATTAAGTAATTGCGAGGGATATGAAACTAAATCCAATATGAAAAAACAGCCTGTAATAGGGCTGCTTTTCTTTTTATAAACTAAATAGGTAATTTTCTACAAGAAAAGTATTGACTTCTTAATTAAATATACTTATAAAGATAGTACAGCAACACGTTTCACCCCTCGCACTTTTATTAAAAACTATTTATGAGGTAATCGCTATGGAAACTGCAATCTATTTGGCTCTTGGCGCAATCACTCTTATTGCTATCGGGGCAGCTGTTTGCTACGGCTTTTCCAAAACCATTGATTTTGATCTTAACAACAACTACGAAAAAATCGGCGGCATCAACTAAGTCGTCAATTTTTTAACTAACTCTTTTTCGAAAGGCAGCTCTTAGGGGCTGCTTTTTTTGTGTCGAATAGTTGAATATTTATAAATAAATAGTTATACTACTATAACAATTAAAAAATTTTAAAACAGGGAAATGGTTACGATGGTAAAAGCTCTTTAATTCTATTAACAAATATATCAAAAGACTAATTATTATTAAAATTATATAAAGGACATTATTATGGCCATCTCATTCCTATGGAATCTTGTTAAACAAGAAAAAAACTTTAAGTATTATGCGTTATTAAGCATAATAGTCGCTATATTATCTATTATTGGACCTCTATTATTAGGGAAAATTGTAGAGGTTGCAACATCTCAAAATCCTGTAAAACAAGAATTTGTTATAGCAGGTGTATTTTTTGCATCTGTTTCGTTAATAAAACATATGTTTAACTTTGTTAGCATTAGAC
>DMEM01000120.1 GCA_003450915.1 Alphaproteobacteria bacterium | reverse complement strand
TATTTACAGAATCAAAAGCGTCATTCAGAGCATACAGTGAAAAACTATTCATTAGACTTAGAAAAGTTTAAGCTATACCTTATTCAAGAATCTATTACTAACTTATCTCAAGTTACAGAAAACGATATTTTGAACCATTTTTATGAGCAATCAGCAAAAAATGGACTTGCAGGAACAAGCATTAACAGAAAGCTGAGTTCAATTCGCCATTTTTATAAATATTTAAAAAAGTTCCATAATATAAATAATGATAGTGTAAATTTAATTAAAAATAATAGCCAAAAAAGCGATAACCCAACAGCAGTAAGTGAAGAAAAGCTTTTTGAAATTTTAGACTATTTAAAATCTGAAGCTGAAAAGTCATGGGCAAAGCAACAAGAGTATGCATTATTCTTATTAATTTATGCAATGGGCTTGCGTATCAGCGAAGCTTTAAATTTAAAAATTTCAGACTTTGATAATAATGAAATTATTATTCAAGGTAAAGGCAATAAGCAAAGAAAAGTACCCGTTCTGCCAAATGTAAAAGAAGAGGTATTAGACGCTTTTAATGGTAGAAAAAATAAAGATTTAAGTAAGAAATCTCCAGCATTTATTTCAACAAGAAATGATGATCCTTTAAATACAAGATATGTTCAAAGATTTATTGAAAAAATTAGAAAGATGTTTCAGCTTGATGAAAGTTTTACTCCGCACAGTTTAAGACATTGCTTTGCTACTCACTTATTACAAAACGGAGTTCAAATAAATGACCTTAAAACTTTACTAGGGCATGAAAATATTTCGACTACTCAGCGTTACTTACATGTTGATTTTGCAAAAATTGTGAAAGAGCATGAAGATCACCATCCGCTAGAACAAGATAAATAAAAATGATAAGTTGTAATTATGGACACTATAAAATTGTAATGCAAGTTATTGAAGTATCTTGTTAATTTGTAAAATGATCAAATAGCAAATATTTATAAATAGATACCCTTGACAATCAATTTTTTCATATATATGATATTCGCATATACATATTTATGGTTTCAAATTTTGGGGATAAACTGATGTTTAAAATTCCAGTGGATCGGCCAAATCAACCGTCAGAATTATATCAAATAGATATTTTAATGACGTAACAATTCATCTAAACAATTTAGATGAATTTGCAACACAATATGACTTTATTAGTCATATCTTTTTAAAATTGAAGTAACACTTTTTTTAATAAATTTGGCAATATGCCAAGGAGCTTAATATGTCTCAACTAATTTCTGCAAGCAATATTGACACAGATTGTGCGAATTCTTTACTTAATGGTCGCTGCCATAAAAACTCAGGATTTCATGAAACAGATATGCGTTTTGATGGCTATGATGAGTGTGCAGGAGATGCCACAGATCGTAAAATAGAAGAGCTAGAGGCACAACGAAACTCAATAGCTGCTTAATCAGCAGGCTTAGCGAAGAATATCAAAACCCAGCATTTATGCTGGGTTTTTTCTTTTATATAATATGTTGAATTTTTTGTATTTTAAATGTATAGTAACAATGTTCTTTTTTGAACTTATTTTTTAGGAGGCTTTGTGCCAGGTAATATACAAGAAAAAAGTTTTGATGATGTTTCTCCAGAACTTATTGAAAAAATAGAGACTAAAGCAGAAGAAGTATTAACAGATGATGAGATTATAATAGAAGTTGAGAAGATACTAGATAGCACTTCTAATGACGGCTGGGAGCAATTTATAACTCACTATTAACTAATGCTAAGAATATAATCGAATGAAAATTAAAACCCAACATCTGTTGGGTTTTTTTATTGTTTTTAAAATAAACTTAATTGATCATCTTGTATTTGCCAGTCAATTGGCTTTTGATTAGTTGATTCTAAATATTCATTAGTTTTTGAAAATGGTTTTGATTCAAAAAAACCTCGTCTTGCAGAAAATGGAGAAGGGTGAGCTGTTTGAATGATATAATGTTTTGATTCATCTATTAGCTCTGCTTTTTTCTGGGCATAAGCTCCCCATAAAATAAATACAACATTCTCACGCTTTTCAGCAATAGTTTTAATTATTTTATCAGTAAAGTTTTCCCAGCCTTTATTAGCATGTGAGTTAGGCGTTGCTTTTTCGACCGTTAAGACTGCATTTAACATTAAAACACCTTGCTTTGCCCAAGGTTCTAAAAATCCAGTTGTTGGAATCTGAAAGCCTAAATCTGAATTAAGCTCTTTATAAATATTTTTTAATGAAGGTGGTTGTTTAATGCCATTTTGAACAGAGAAACTTAAGCCATGTGCTTGATTGTCACCATGGTAGGGGTCTTGTCCTAAAATAACGACTTTCACATCTTCAAAGCTAGTTAAATCTAATGCTCTAAAAATATTTTCTTGTTTAGGGAAAATAATAGCGCCGTCAGATTTACGTTGTTCCAGAAAATTATCTAGCTCTAGTAAATAAGGCTTAGAAAACTCCTCTTTAAGTTCTCTAAGCCATGAGTTTGATAGATTATTAATAATCATAGTCATCTAAAATAATTTATTAATTAATTCGTTAGCTTTTGCTTTGTTTTCTTCAAAAGCTTCTTTTGCCTTTAGCTTGTTTTCTTCAAACTGTTCTTTAGTAAAATGCTTTTTAAGAAATTCTTTACCAGATTTAATACCTTCATCAAGAGATTCTTTTGTATCTTCATAAACTTTTT
>DMEM01000182.1 GCA_003450915.1 Alphaproteobacteria bacterium | reverse complement strand
CACTAACTTTTCATTAGTGCTTTATATAAAAAAACTACATTACTTTATCTATATTTAAAACATTCATTTCTTGCAATGATACACATGAATCAAGATAAACTTCAGCTTTTTGTGGAGCATCTTTTAACTGTTGTCTTTCTTGTTTTAATAAAGAAAGATCTGATTCATCTTTTAAAGCAATATCATAACGTCTATCAAAATCAAAAAAAGCTTCATCTCGTTGATTTCTAATTTGCTCAACTTTTAAAGATCTTACTTTTTCTAAATCAAGGACAGGCTTATTATTTTCTATTTTATAAGCTGTAATATAGTTTAGATCTATATCTTTTAAGTCAACTTGACAGCCTCCTAATTGAGAAGATATAGAACTAATATCATGACCTTCTGCAATATGAGTTAAAATTGTTTCTGAATTATCATTTTTATGTAAAATTGTTTTCATTATCTCTTCTCCTTATCTTTCATAAATATACGCTGTAGATGTTGAATCTAAATACACATTACCTTGGACAGTCACAACCCCAAGCTCAAAACTACCTTCAGTATAGTTTTTACCTGTATATCTTGTTAATGACCAGCTAACAGTTGAAGATAAAACGTTAAACTCTTTGTTTTTTAAATCATCATCAAGATAAATTTTATATCTACCCTTTGAAACCCTTGTTATCATTTTAATCCCTTTAGAGTTAATAATAGATCCGTTTCCAGCAAACTCAACGTAAGCTATAGGTTCTGCCATTTTCCCTGCTTTAGTATTAATACTAGCTGCATTATTTGCAACATCTTGAGTCAGTCCTGCAATATTTAAATTAGCTAATTCAATAGTATCTGAAAAAGCCTTAATTGCAAATTTTGTTACAGCCTGAGTATCTATATTCATATCAGGAAGCTCTGCACTTAAAGTTACATCATCTCCTGTTAAGAATCTAACCAGCTGAGGGTAAGTATTTTTTGAAACAGTCGATCCATTACATAAAACCCACCCGGTTGGTAAAGCATCTATAGAAAACTGAGCAATTGCCCCAACAGGAACACTATCAGAAATAGCATCATCAGCCAGCTTATCGCGAGTAATTGACTTATCAACAACCTCGTCTGTTCCTACTGAATCTGAACTCATTTTATCTTTTGTAACACTATTATTAGCTAATTTAGGAGTTGTTACACTCAAGTCAGCCATTTTTGCATTTGTTACACAACCTGGCTGTAAAGTTCTTGATGAAACCGATTCATTTGCAATTTTTTCTTCTAAAACAGCCTTTGCTGAAATATGCTCAGCATTAATTGTTTCTTTTGAAATACCTGAATGAACAACTGACTTAATGTCTTCATCTAGAGTATTAATAGCATCAACAACATAGTTAAAATCACCATCAACTTTTGAACTTGAGATTGCTATTTTGGGAACTGAATTTGAATCTTGTTGGTATTTATCTCTATATAACAACTCTTCAGAACCTGTATATTCATTTATTGGTCTTTGAAACCTTTTATTTATCATTTTTTGTATCCTCATATTATTGTTTAATTACACAAAAAAAGACCACCTTCTGACAGTGGTCTTTCTTAAATAAAAAAAGCCAAGAGGGTAAATCTCTTAGCTTATGAAAATAATAAAGTGCTCTGGGGCATATGTCAACAAAAATGCCCCATTATAAATAATATGGGACATTTCTCTTTTTTCGGAATTGATGATAAAAGATTGAACTTACTCATCACTGTCGGCTCGACCAACTTTACTGTGGTACTTTGCTGCTAGGTCTGGAGAAGCATGTTTTTTTACTAAATCATCTACAGATCCAACATCTTTAACATCAACGCCTTCTCCAACAAGAACCTGGGCAATAATACTTTTAAGTTGGTATTCAGTCCAAATATCAGCCATAAAGGCCTCCTTAAATATAAATGTGTATAAAAAAATGATTATTACGTAGTTCATAATATAAGGTATATTTTTAATAAAAGAAATATCTTTTGCTATCTTTTTTATTAAATGCTATATTAAACAATAAATAAAGAGCTTAATTTTTAGCTAACCAATTATAAAAAATAGGATTTTTAACAAAATGACAAAAAGAATTTATGCTATAGTTTCTCTAGTAATTATCACTCTAGTTGCTGCTTATACTGCATTTTGGTTTATTTCAAAAAACCATATTGAAGAAAAAATAACTAATTACCTAAAAAGCGTTGAGCACAAAGAAAACATTACAGATGTTACATTTGATTTAAAAACATCATGCTTCCCATTTTTATGTGTGGAATTAAGCAATCTTAATTTTAAAACCAAAAAGTATTTTAGCATTTCAAAAGAAGGCTTTAACTTTAAAGCTTTAGAAGAAAAACCTCTTATCTATAAAACAAAAAATATTTTTAATCCTGCTTTTGACTTTAATGCAAACCAGGTTAGTTTTGATATCCACTCAACAAACTTAAGCACAAACCAAACTGTTAAATTTTATACAGATTTTGATGACTTAAAAATTTATGCTAATAAAAGCTCACTAGAGCTTAACGCCAACAATTTTTTATTACAAGTAACAACTGAAAACGCGCCATTAATGGCATTAGCAGATATTGGTTCGATTGAAGCCAGCTACAAAGCAATTAAAGAAGATAAGAAAGACAATACAACAAATATTGCCTTTAGTTATAACTTATTTAAGCTAAACTTATTCGATCAAAAAACAGGTAAGGCGATTTATTCAATACCTCACTCTAAACTTGATGCTTTTATTATAAATATTTCAAATCAAATGGTTGAAGATATAAAATCAATAAAGAAAAACACTCAACAGTTCACAATTGATACAATCAATAGCCTAGCTAAAAATAAAACTGCACTTGTTATAAAAGACTTTAAGCTAACTAGCCAAGCTATGCAAGTGTTTGGTAAAGGATCTATATATATTGATAAAAACTACTTTTTAGCTCCTAATGCTTTTTCTGGAATTAAATTCCTTGAAAAAGATAGTACTGCTGAAAAACTACTAAATGCATACCAATTTAGTAAGACTGAAACTGGCCTTTATGGCATAGATGTTGTTACTAAAAATAATGTAATAAAAATCAATAATAAAATTTCTATTCCTGCACCATATTTTAAGCCAGATAAAAAAACTAAAGTACAATAACTCTATTTTATTGTATTTTAAGGATTAAAAAATTGTGCCAATTATACCACATTCGCAAGCATTAAAATCACTATAACTATTGACCTGCCTTAATTTGGCAGGTTATTATTTATATAGTAGTTGTGTAACTATGCCAATTTGCATAGTAACTGTTTTATAAAAAGAGTCTACAACAAACGAAAAGCTGCGAAAAAAATATATATTAAACAAAAAGAAAGCTTTATCCGTTTCTTCGACGACTCAATAAACCTAAAACCACAAAAGGTAGCCCAACAATAAGCACTTTTGTAGTTTTTAAGATAATTTAAACATATAAAAACTTTAACCATAGAGTTTTTTATGATAATTGCGCGAACCGAGTCAAACCTTGTTTACAACAACAAGCGTTTCTATTCGCACATCCTTATCACACAAGGACGCAAGCAAAAATCATCGTTTAAGTTAAAAAGTATGGAGATAAAGAAGAGAATGGTACAGTTCGTTTCTCAAATAAATGCAAGAGCAGATGATGTATATAGATGGCATCAAACCTTTGGTGCACATGAAAGACTTACCCCTCCTTGGGTAAGTAAAGAGCTATTGCGTCAAGAACAAACAGCAGAAGAAACACTTAAGTTTATTAAAACAAAATCAGGTGTTGAAGTTGAAAAGACCCGACTAAACAGCTCTAATCGCTCTATAATTTCAGAAAGAATTAAATCGTCTCAACAAAAAACTTATCATACCAAAAATTTTGATAAGATAGATAATAAGACTCTAATAAAAGAAACCATTTCTGTTAACTTATTCAACTCAATTTTACCTGAGTTTATTATAGAGTCTCTAATAGAACGTCGCTTAGAAAAAGAATTTCACTTTAGAGGTAGAAGAATTGAAGCTGATATCCGCCAACACTCTAGATTTTCTCGTGAGGCTAGACAAAACATTGGAATGATTGGTTCAAAAACCATGATTAGCCAATTTAAACCATTCTTCACATCAGGAAACCATAAAGTATTTTCACTTGTAAAAAGAAAACCATACCCTACAGCTCGTGAAATTCAACTAAACGCGACAAAAACTACCGAGCTAGAAAAACTAGCTAACCTTGACACCATTTTATACTTTGCTTTAGACACTAAAGTTAAACTAAATGATAGCAATATCAATAAAATCCTAAAATCTAAAATCTTAGAACTAAAAACGCTTATTCAATCTTTTGAAGCGAATAACAAATACCCTGATAGCTTTATCTTATTTTCTAGCACATGTGTTTATGAAAACACAAATAGCTCTATTACCGAATACAGCGCTTTAAATAAAGAAAGCAAAATGGCGAAATACTTCTTAATTCTTGAACAAATGCTTGATCCTTTAAAGAAAAAAGGCGTAAGAGTTGTTAATGCTAGAACAGGAAATATCTTATCTGCTAGATCAGGAGTTTTAAAAAATGCAATTAGACAGCAAAAGTATGCTTTTTGTGCTCAAAAAGTAGATGAAGGAAAATATTTAAACTGGACAAGCATGGATGATGCAATTTATGCAACAAATCAAATGATTTTTGATAGATCTTTATTTGGCTCAGTAAATCTATGTTCATCTATGTCGCTAAATGCAAATGACCTTCCTCTGCTATTAGCTGAAAAACTAGGAAGACCTTTCTTATTTACACTTCCTAAGTTTATTTTTAATCGTTTTTATGGTAATATTAATAAAGAACAAATTTTACAAGGTAACGCTGTATACCCACAAAAATTAAGACAAGCAGGATTTGAATTCAACTTTGAAAACATTGAAGATGCTTTAAACTGGGAAACTGGCTATTTTAATAAGCCAAACAATAACAGCCTGTATTAATTTATTCAAACTATTAGAATAAACAATAACAAAAAAAAGAAGAGTACATTTTAAATGGGAGAGCATACACTTGAATTAATGCCACTAATTTCTGGCTTACTAGGCGGTCTAGCTTTATTTTTATACGGTTTAGACAAAATGGGTAACGCACTTAAGCTTATTAGCGGATATAAGCTTAAAAAAGTTATGACAAACTTAACAAAGAACAGGTTTTTAAGTTTGGGGACTGGTGCTGTATTAACAGCAATGGTTCAGTCTAGTTCAGCAACTACAGTATTACTAGTTGGTTTTGTTTCTGCTGAAATGCTTACACTAAGTCAGGCTCTTGGTGTTATTTTAGGTGCTGATATTGGTACGACTTTAACCGTGCAATTAATTGCTTTTAAGGTTACAAAGTATGCTCTTATACCATTAGCTGTTGGTTTCTTTATTAAGGCTCTTTCTAAAGATGAAAAATCACAAAACCTTGGTAGAACTCTACTTGGTATCGGTTTATTGTTTTACGGTATTGATTTAATGGGCACATCTATGTCTCCATTAAAAACACACCAGCCTTTCATTGATATGATGAGTGAAATGCAAAATCCATTTTATGGCATTTGGTTTGGAGCATTATTTACAGCTGCAGTTCAATCAAGTGCAGCTACACTAGCTATTATTATTGCTTTAGCCACTCAAGGACTAATTGATATTAACTCAGGTATTGGTTTAATGCTTGGTGCTAACATTGGTACATGTATTACAGCGGCTCTTGCTTGCATTGGTAAAAACAAAGCGGCACAAAGAACTGCAGCAGCACATATTTTCTTTAAAATTGTTGGTTCTATTTTAATTTTACCATTCTTAACACCTTTTGCTGAATTTATTAGATTTATCTACCCTTTATCTGAAGGAACAGATGTTACAGTAGCTGCAGCTCGTGATATTGCTAATGCTCACTTAATGTTTAACATTTTCATTGCAATTTTATTTTTACCATTTACAACTCAAATTGCAAAATTTTTACACTGGCTAATACCAGAAAAAGAAACCGACACACATATGAAAACAAAGTATCTTGATGAAGACTTATTGTCATCTCCTGCTTTAGCTCTTTCTGCAGCAAGAAGAGAAACATATAGAATGGGAGTATATGTTGAGAAGATGATTTCTCAAGTAATGCCTGCTATTGAAACTAGAAACAATAAAGCGTTAAACTCTATTAATAAGCAAGATGAATTCATTGACTATTTATATGAAGAAATTAGCTCATTCTTAATTAAATTAAGTAAACAAGAGTTAACATCTGAGCAATCTGAAGAATTGATGAAATTAAACCAAATCGTTTCAGATATTGAATCAATTGGTGATATTTTAGAGCGTGATATTGTTGATATTGGAAAAAAAAGTGTTAATGAACATTTAGAATTATCTGGAGATCTATTAGCGACTGTAGAAAAAGCGTATAATACTATTAAACAAACATTTACTTTAGTTTTAATTTCAGTAAATGATCCAAACAATCT
>DMEM01000014.1 GCA_003450915.1 Alphaproteobacteria bacterium | reverse complement strand
GAATTTTATTGCACATTCAGTAAATATTTTGTACTATTGTATATAATAAATTAGAAGATATTAAAACAAAGGGTTTGGTAATGAAAAAAATTCTAATAACTTTAACATTGACTTTATTTGCAGCATCTAGCTATGCACAGTCATCAAGTGTTATTGTTGAATCTGGGAAAAGCGACAGCACACTTGGTAAAAGTGATAAAATTGTAGAGGCATCTAAAAGTGACTTAAAAATTATTAAAGACAAGTCTCAAGAATGGTCAGGTAAAATAAGCGATGCAAACAGAGAGCTTGGAACTATTCAAGGTAAACTTGATGATGTTATCTCAAGACTTGATAGCAAAAATGATATTTATATGACAAGTGAAGAAGATACTTCGGCAAAATCATTTACAAAAAGTTACGTACCTACATGTTATGATGAGACACCTCGTTTAGTATATAAAGACTCAAAATGGCAATGTGTTGAAGCAGTTAAATGTTCAGATATAAACAAAGGGCAAGCAGGCTGGATTCAAGACGCAACTTCAGGAAGATGTCTAAAACCATTAGCAGTTTGGCATACAGGTGACTGGGAAGGGTGTTCAGCAATAGGTGCAAAAGAAACTCGTACTGTTGTATGTGCAGAAGAAGGTAATAAAACTAAAACATACCCAGAAGATGTATGTACAGGTCCTAAACCTGAAGATAGCCGTACATGTGCTAGTGCTTCATAAGCTAAACAAACTTATACAAAAAACCTTCCCTAGTAGGAAGGTTTTTTATTTATTAGATAGAACATTAAATAAGTAAGATTGTTAGCTATGTATCTTTAAGGTATAATCTTATAAAAAATACCCCAGCATATTATGCGGGTGTATTTTTTATTTTGTTATTATATATAATTAAAACTAATCATAAATTGGAAATTGCTGACATAGTTTTTTAACTTCTGCTTGAGCATTAGCTAAAACTTCAGCATTTGTATTGCCTTCTTGATCTGTATTTGATAAAACATCAATCATTAGTTTAGCTACAAGTTCAGCTTCTGCTGATCCTAAACCACGAGATGTGATAGCTGGAGTACCAATTCTAATACCTGAAGTAACAAAAGGACTTTGCTGATCAAAAGGTATTGAGTTCTTATTGCAAGTAAGCCCTGCTTGCTCTAAAGCGTGCTCAGCTACTTTACCTGTTAAACCAAATGAACTAACTGTATCTATTAGCACTAAATGATTATCAGTTGTTTTAGAAATAAGTCTAGAACCATTATCCACTAGAATATCTGCAATAATTTTAGCATTGTCTTTTACTTGTATCATGTATTCTTTAAACTCAGGCTCTAATGCTTGCTTAAATGCTACAGCTTTTGCTGCAATAACATGCATTAACGGGCCGCCCTGCATACCTGGGAATACTACTGAATTTAACTTTTTAGCCAAATCTTCATTATTTGTAAGAATTAAACCACCTCTAGGGCCTCTTAATGTTTTATGAGTTGTTGATGTTACAACATCTGCAAATTCCATAGGGTTTTGGTGCAAATCTGCAGCTACTAAACCTGCAATATGAGCCATATCAACCATTAAGTACGCACCCACTTCATCTGCAATTTTTCTAAATTCTGCAAAATCAATTGATCTAGAATAAGCACTAGCACCTGCAATAATAAGTTTTGGTTTGCACTCTTTAGCTTGTTTTAGAATTTCTGCATAATCTAACATTTCAGTTTCTTTATTTAAACCATATGTTACAGCATCATAAAACTTACCAGAAATATTTACTTTTGAGCCATGAGTTAAGTGTCCACCCATATCAAGGCCCATACCTAAAATAGTATCACCTGGCTGTAATAAAGCATAAAATACTGCTTGGTTAGCTTGAGATCCCGAGTGAGATTGAACATTAGCAAATTTAGATCCGAAAATCTTACATACTCTTTCAATTGCTAATTTTTCGACCACATCAACGTATTCACAACCACCGTAATAGCGTTTATCTGGGTAACCTTCTGCATATTTATTTGTCATTACACTTCCTTGAGCTTGCATAACCGATTTTGCAACGATATTTTCTGATGCGATAAGCTCTAAAGTGTTTTGTTGTCTTTTAAGTTCACTATCAATAGCTTCTTGAACTTGAGAGTCTAGTGTTTTTAAATCTTCTTGAAACATATTTGTCATTAATTTTTTAGTCCTTTATTTTTTATTATAATATATATTAGTTATCTAACATTTTCACTCTATTATCATGGCGTCTACCTTCATCTGTAGTTCCTAAATATTCAGATTGTAAAAATAGATTTGTATATTTTAAGATTTTACTTTCACCTAAAGTTCTTGCTCCAAAGCATACAACATTTGCATTGTTATGCTCTCTTGCCATCACTGCTGAAAATTCATCATATACTAATGCAGCTCTAATGCCTTTATTTCTATTTGCTTTAATTGAAACACCAATACCTGTTCCGCAAATAATAAAGCCTAAAGCATTGTTATTTTTTTTAACATTATCTGACACTGTTTGAGAAATTACTGGGTAGTCAATTTTTTCACCATTTTGTATTCCGCAATCTGTTACTTGTAAGTTATTTTCTAATAACATTTGTTTTAATGAGTTCTTTTCATCAATACCTGCATGGTCACAACCTAAGAATATCATCATAGTCTTTCTCCTTGATAATTTATGTTAGCCCCTATATAATATAGTAATATAATATCATAAAAAAAATATAAATTATAGGATAAAAAAGATGCAAAGAAGACAGTTCTTTACAAGTTTGAAATCAAAGACTAGAAAAATAGCGTCATACAGCTGTTATGAGCTTAACTTAACTAATTGTGTTGCAAATGTTTTTATTCGCAATCCTAAGTCTACTATTGTTTTAATTGATAGTAATATTGCTAAATTCAAATCATCTTTAAATATAAATTTTTGCTACTTTGACCTATCAAATGATGAATTAAGAGAACTAATAAAAAAAATAAGATCTGTTTTCCCTAAAAATGAAATTGCTATTTTAAGTAAGTATTTTATTGATGCTAAAGTTGATAAATACATTCTAGTTAACCTAGATAAAAATATTGGAGAGCTAAACAAACCTACGTTATTTGCCTATGACTATAGCTATCTAGAAACAGCCGAAAAGAATTATCAACAACAAGAAACATTTAACAAAGATATTTTTATTTCTCAATTATTTGATGAAGGTGCATTAAGCGAAGTCTTTTTTGAACGCCTTGCTGCTTTTTAGAATATAAACAAAGCATAAGCAACAAATCACAAAGAATATACACCCTAAAAGCATAAAACTATAGTTGTATGAATAAGCTGAAACTAAATATCCTAAACTCATTGTCGTAATAGCTAAAACAACT
This sequence comes from Alphaproteobacteria bacterium, assembly GCA_003450915.1. Lineage (GTDB taxonomy): Bacteria > Pseudomonadota > Alphaproteobacteria > UBA1280 > UBA12223 > UBA12223. The sequence goes on along the minus strand of DMEM01000014.1, from coordinate 559 downwards.
TGGTGAGCTTGCCCCTTTATTGATATTAAGGTTGCCTTAAATTTACTTTCTCCAATAATTTCTAAATCATAATGAGTATTTACTTGATGCAATCCTAAATTAATTGTATTAATCATAATCATTATACAAACAACAGCCTGCCAGCTTTCAACAAACCCCAATGAAATAAATAGAGCTGAGAAAATAATAAATCTTGTAAAGTGAAATGAATAGATTGAAAAGAATTGTTTAATCTGATCACTAAATAGTGATAGTACAGAAGAAGCTAACCTACTTAAACCTAAAAATATTCCAAATAAGGCAACATCTGCCCCTGAGATTTGCTGAAATGGATCGACATAACCTCTAATCCCAATTAGTATACCTCCCATAAAAGCACCTAATAAAGCAAATGGAACAAAACCTAGATAAAAAGCTTCTGTAAAAACTTGTTTTAAACGTGTTTGTTTAATTAAGTCTTGTTCTTCTTGTAATTGCTTAACTTGAGTTAATGAAACGGATAAAAATAGTCCTATAATATCTAAAACTAGACTAACCATAAAAATATAACGATAATCAT
>DMEM01000060.1 GCA_003450915.1 Alphaproteobacteria bacterium | reverse complement strand
TTCAAAAGAGCCTAAACCTTCTTGAGATATAATTTTTTCAAATGTTTTTATTAAACGATAGCCAATATCTTCACGCATGTATTCAAAATATTTTGCTGAAGCTATATCAAAATAAGAGTCTTTATAGTTATGATACATAACTACCCTACTACCAACCAGCATTCCAGAACTTAACCCAAATGAATGAGAGCTATAATTATAAGTTTGAGAGTTATAAGGATGAGCATACGTTCCTATATTTCCATAAAAAGATGCATTATGAACTCCTGGGTTATAACGATATACATAGTCTCCTTTTCCATAACCAGGAGGATATGGCGAACTTGTCAGCTCACTTCTAGTAACTCCTGAAGGAGTTGTATAATAGCCATTAAAGCGTAGCTCTTGCCAATTTTTTAAAAATGTAGCTTTAAAAATATTCATTTCTTGTTTAGCAAGGCTGGTTCTATCTTTTGTTGATTTCTTTTCTTGAACAAAAGCCACACTTAAAGAGACAATAGCAAGCACAGCTAAAGCAATTCTAGCATCAAGCCCGAACATAACACCTTTGGCAGTAAACCTCTGATCCGCTTGCTGACCTGCAACTAACCTAAAGGTAAGTCTACGGAGGCTCGCTAAAAATATACTCCCAGCATATTTTCTTAACACTCGACCTTCAAGCCCGAACATTATACCTTTTTGTCTTACTTTAAAAAAATTCAATTCAAAAGTTCCTTTTCATCAGTTACTTTTTCATTATTAACTTATAGCTTTTACCATCAATAATAAATGACACCTTATTTTTAGAAATCTCATTAATTTTAACTTTTACAATGTTTAGAGCTGTATCTGTATTAGTTGTTAAAGCATCGTATCTAATCATAGCATCCCTTTTCATTTCCTCAAAAAGTTCAGCCTCTTCACTATCTTTTGTTTTAACATTCATTGAATTTAACATATTTTGAAATTCTGAATCATTATTAAACCTGTTAACTCTTACTTTAATAACATCTTTTTCTTCATATTTTTTACCCATAATAGAAACATATTTTAATGGAGAACTAATAATTCTATTAATTGTTAAGTGATTTAATAAATTAACAACATCAATATCTTTTTGAGATTCAATTGCTGCAAAGTATTCTTCTATTTTCGCTCTAAATGAAGTAAGTGTTTCAGCAGCTATATCTTCTTCTGTAAAATCGATACCATCATCTAATCTTGATAATTTTTTCTTAGTACCTTTAACAGCCTTATTGGCAAAAGGATCAATTAAATCAACAGAGATAACATCTGTAATATCTGTTGTTTCTGTTGTATTGGTTATTAAGCCTTTTTGACCAACGGCAGCATCTTTAACTACTTTTCTTTGTAAACCAAACTCACTATCACTTAAAAAAGCCTTAAGCTCATCAGATGTTTTCTCTTGAGCTAAAGCATTTAATGATAGCAACGAAAAAACTGCAAAAGCAAATAGTACTGATAAATTACTTCTCTTCATTATAAACATAAGCCTTACCCTTTACATTAAATCCAATTTCTTCTTGCTGTCTAACTAAATTTTCATCTTTAACTTCACAGTTGAAACAAACATCTAAAAGATCTAAACCTTTAATTTTTTCAATATCTGAAACTAAGGCATAAATATTTGAAAAGTCGTCAAAACCTGTAATATCAAATTCATAAATAGATAAAACCTTATCTGTTTTTTCAGGTTCTTTTAAGTCAAACTTATATTTATTTTCATCAATATTTAACTGATTAAGCAGTGTTGATTTTGCCTCAGCAGAATAAATTAAAGTATTTTCTTTAACTGCTTCATATCTTTGTTTAATAGATGTTGCTCTTGCTATTTTACTTTCTTCTGATTTTAAAGATCTTTCTCTATTATCAAGCATTTTATGATTGGCAAGAATATCCTTACCACCAAAAAATAATGTCATAGCAATTAAAATACATCCTAATGTGAATTGAACCATTTCTAATGTCCTCCATTAGTTAATTTACGAGTTTTTTCTTTAACTTCTTTTAAATCAATTAAAGCCTCTAAGATAAATACCGGTTCATTAACTGTTTTCTTTCTAATAGCTTTAATAGTATGGCTATTATCTAATACTCTTTGAGCTAATGGCTCTTGTACAGAAAACTGAGAATGAACATTTTCTTTTGATTGAATTGTAACCATCATACTATCTGTTTTATTATTTTTAGAAAATGAAATTTTATCTAGCTTAAACCCTGACTTACTCAAACTATTACTAATATCTTTTGAAATTAATGATACAATTTCTTTATAGCCTAAGCTTTTTTGTAACGATGCTAATTCAGTAGATGAATCTGAGTAGAATCTTTCATTAACAGCCCTGCTTTTTAAGTCTGAAATTTGAGATGAAGCATCTTCAAGTGTACTTTTTTGCCAATTCAAAGCTCCATAAGCTAATGCTAAAGTAACTAAACCCGCTGTTAAAATAGCATTACCATAGGTCTGTTGAAATGTTGGCTGGTTATACCACATATTTGTTCTTACAGGCACATCTAATACGCTTTTTTGTTCAAACTTTTTATATGTAAAGTTTGACAAGTCTTTTTCTGAGTAAATAACAACGTCATAACTCTTAGGATATTCTTTAATAATATCTTCTAAATCTAATAATATTGAATTTTCTTGAGTTGGTTGAATATATGAACCCTCGTTATCCCAATGAATAATACAGTCTGCAGCAATAAGAAGATGCAGTACACCGGCTCCTGAAGATTCAGCCTCTGCAAAGTCAAACAAAGCTGCTTTCTTCAAGCCTTGTTTAATCATCATTTCGTTAGAATCTTCATTTAAAGCTAAAATACTGTCAACTTTTTCTACTTTTTCTATACCAAAAGGCTTAATTGAGAAAAAGCCTAACATAAGCCCATTAGAGTAACTTCTACTTTCTAATAACTCCATTAGATCGTCAAAAGCCACAGATTCTCCATCTCGAGGAAAATACTCTACTTTTTTAATACCAACAAATCCAATACCTGTAAACTGAGAAGTATTAACCTTTGCATTTGTCTGTTGTGTAACTTTATCTACCATAGATTATTTCCCTTTATATATTTTGTGAAAAGATAATTGATAACATATCTAATAACATTATAACACCACCGCCTAACCATAATAAAACAGAAACAGTTGCAATAAAGAACCCTTGAGACTCTTCTAAATAGCGCGAAATAATAGCATGCGAGTGCTCCATACCCTCAACCATAGCATCGTTAACTTGAGAGTCCGCTGCTGTATAGTGCTCTGAAACTCGAACAGGTGTAACTGCAATTTCAGGGAATCCTGCTTTTTCTAATGCTTCTGAAATTTGACCACCACTTGTTAACACTTGGTTAAAAATATCAACCCTTTCAACTAAAACTGCATTGGTTGAAAGTGCTTTCATAATTGGAATCATTTGTTTTGGTTTTACTCCACTTGCAATAAGCCTTGGAAAATAAAGCAACATACTATTATAAACCTCATAAGTTAAAAACTTACCATAAATTGGCATATTAACCATTACATTATCCCACCAGTATTTTCCACGAGGTGTTTTAACCATTGAGAAAAACACAATTAATAATGTTGCTAAAGCACCTGTTAAATAATGCCAGTTATTGGCAAAAAATGCTGTTGTACTCATAACAAATTCAACTGAAGATGCAGCTCCGCGTCCTTCTTGCTCTGAGATCTTAACCATTTGAGGTAAAGTATTTAACCCCGTATTAAAAATAGATACAAGAGAAAATACTAGCATCAAAGCAGGAGTTAATAACTCCGCTTTTGATGATTTAGCAGATTGAATTTTTTTCAACTCTAACTCTTGCAAAGTCTTAAACGAGTTATACATTTCATTGGCTGCTTCACCTGCTAAAATAGCTGCTCTATGAACATCTGTAAAAAGAACAGGTTCAAGCTCGCAAGCTTTACTTAAAGCACGTCCTTGAGATACCTTATGAGCAATTCCATTTAAAGCATTACAAATATCGTCTTTATTTTCAGTCTTAAAGCTTTTTGCAACAGTTCTTAATGATGCCTCACTAGGCTGTCCCGCTCTAAACATTTGAGAAAGTAAGAAGAATACTCTTTCTCTATCTTTAGGAGAAACATCTCTGGCTTTTGGCCCTATGTTTTCTTGGGTAAACCAACTATATATTTTCGAGATCGGCACTGAAATACTTCCTTACTTCTTCTACACTTGTTATTCCACTTCTAACATGTCTTAAACCATTATATAGCATATCTTGCATGTCAACCTTATGAGTATTTTCTCTAACAACATCAATCCAGTCTGGACGTAACGAGTTACCCATCCAAATATTTTGACGTAATTCTGTTCTCCACAGCTCTAAAATTTCTTCAAAAGCAATACGACCTTGATAGCCTCTATTTTCGCAGTTTGAACAGCCCATTTCATTAGCTTTAAAAACATTATCGCCTTCTTTAAACTTAACGTTTCTTACACCGTTTAAATTATCTGCATCCTCTTTGCTTAAAACATGTTTTACTTTACATTGAGGGCATAACCTTCTTACAAGTCTTTGGGCAATAATACCTCTAACGTTTGCAAAAATTTGTTCAGCTGGAACACCACGTTGTAGCAACCTATCAAGTGTCATAAATGAGTCGTTGGCATGCATTGTTGTAATAACTAGGTGACCCAAGTTACCAGCATCAATACACTTTTGAGTATCTAAATCAGACCTAACCTCACCTAAAAATACAACATCAGGATCAAGACCTAAAGCTGCATACATAAAGCTTTCAAGAGTTAAACCTGCTGTAACATCTTCTTCTGTTTGAATAACGTTGTTCATACGTTCCTCAATTTGCTTCTCATAAGAAATAACGTTTTGACCTGGTCTATGGCCACGTCTAATCATTAAACGGGCAGCAGTTGACTTACCAGAACCTGTAGGACCTGCAAAAATAATAACACCTTCTTCAAATTTCATAAGCTGATCAATTTTACCAACAGATACCTCATCATATCCTAAACCATCAAGCTGACCTTCAAAACTTCTTAAGAAACGCAGTGCAATTTTAGCAGTACCTTCTAAAGAAATCGGCTGTGTTGTATAACGAATATCGATTCTTTCACGGTTTGAAACTTCAAATGTCATACGACCATATAGTGGTTTTTTGTAGTTTTCAGCACGAACACCCGACATGTGACGTAAACGGCCTAATACACGTTCATAAACTTCTAAAGGAAGTGACACAATTTCTTCTAATTCACCATCAAAACGAGCTAGAGCTACTGGTTTACGGTTCAAAATCTCAATATGAATATCTGAAGCTCCGCGTTTAAAACCAGTTCTTAAAATTTCATCGGTTAAAGTAATAATCAAATCATCATTACCATGAGAAACTTGAACATAAGCTTGCTCTACTAATGATTTTAATGAACTTGCTGAGCTTTTTAACATTCTTTCTAATGCTGTTTCGATTGATTTAGCTGATGCCCACACAAATTGGTGTGATGATGTTCTGTTTCTTAAAACAATTTCAGACATTAGCTTTTTGTTAGGCAAGTCAGCACAAGCCCAAACAATACTTCTATCACCTACTTCAATAGGACAGGTTGTATAATGCAGCATAAAGTCTCTTGAAATACCTTTAATTTCAAGAGGTGAATACATAGTCATCTCATCATCGGTTCTAGAGTCATAATTATACGCAAGAGCTTTATATTTTGACTGTAGCGTACCACTTAATTTACCTGCTTGACCAAGTGTTTCAATTAAAAGCTCTGAGTCTTTTTGAACACTAACTGGCAGCGAACGTAAATCTGAAATGGAAATATCACCATTAGCTATCATTAAGTCAATAAATTTCAATATCACAAACCTCTTCTATTAATTTCTTTTGCAGAATTTTTGATTAAAGTTAAGTACTTAGATTCTGCACATACTAATCCTTATGTTATATTCTAACAGATGTTTTACAATATATCGACGATAAAAAGCACACTATCAATATTTTAACAAGACAGTGTGCTTTTTTTGCAATAAAATTGTTGTATATAAGTTGTTTAATCAACTGAAAATTAGTTAAAAAATGATTCTACCAAAGCTCCTGAAAGCAACGCCCAGCCATCAATCAATACAAAGAAAATAACTTTAAATGGCAATGAAATAATTACAGGAGGCAGCATCATCATACCCATTGACATTAGAATTGAGGCAATGGCCAAATCAATAACTAAAAATGGTAAGAAAATTAAGAAACCGATCTCAAAAGCTCGTTTTAATTCACTAATCATAAAGGCTGGAATTAATGAAGTTAATGGAGTATCTTCTTTGGCTAGATTTTCTCGATCAACCTTTCCTAAATCTAAAAATAACTCTAATTCTTTTTCACCAACCTGGCTCATCATAAATGTATGGAATGGTGCTACAGTTTTCTCAAAAGCTTCTTTTTCTTCAACATAACCATCAACATAAGGCATTACCCCTTCTGAGTATGACTGTTTTAAGGTATCAGACATAATAAATAGTGTTAGAAATAATGATAGCGATACCAAAACAGTATTTGGTGGACTTGATTGTAGACCCATTGCAGTTCTTAAAAATGAAAAGACCACACTAATTCTAACAAAAGATGTCATCATCATTAAAATTGATGGTGCCAATGATAGAACCGTTACAATCATAAACATTTGAAAAGCTCGTTTAGAACTAAATAAATCTTCATCGACATTAATACTAACAGGAGCAACCGCCTGAGCAAAAGCATCACTTGTAAATAAAACAGATGCTAAAATAGCAATAAAAGCAAAAACAAAAGCTTTTAAAGAAACAGATGTTTTAAGCTTACTTAGAACTTTCATTTTTTACTTTCTCTTTTTTTATTTTTTCTGTTGAAATAACAGAACCTGAACCAACTAGTAATGTTATGATATTTTCACCATCTTTTATTTTAATGATTTTATTTTTTGAGTCGACATAAAATTTATCTATAATTTTCATTTTACCAAGATCATCAATTTCAGTATTAGCATAACCTTTTTGTTTTAATATTTTTAACAATATAAAAAAACCTAGCAGTAATAAAATAATTACTACCACAGATACCGTCCATCTAATTAATAACGCACTTTCAAAAATCAATTTATCATCCTTAAGATTTTGTGTAACCCCTTACGGCATTTGTCATTTTATTACTGTGCACTATTTTCTGTTGCAACTTAGTTTTTTCAGCTGCAAGCTTAGTGTTAATAATTTGCCCTAAAGCCTGAATTTGAATTAGATCTTCTTTATATTGACCCTTTTCTGCATCATCAATTTGAGAAAACTCTTCTAATATTTCTTGGCTTTTTTCTAACATATCTAAAGCCAGGTCTACATTTGGTTCATCTGAACATACTAATTCTTTAGCTTTAGTAAGTAAATTAATGCAAGAGTTTAATTTATCTTTCATCTTAGTTTTACCTTCAAGTTGGTTATTTTGTATATGATTTGTTGATATTATAAATCAAAGCAAAGATTTCTGCAACAATAGAATACAATTCAAATGGAATTTCATCATTTAATTCCAAAGTATTTAAAATAGCAACCAAATCTTTATCTTCTTTAATCGGAATATTATTCTGCTTTGCTAGCTCTAAAATCTTTTCTGCAATCTCATTTTGCCCCTTAGCAAGCAACTTAGGAGCAGAGTTTGAATTCTCATCATATTTTAAAGCAGTAGCAATTTGTTTATTCATCTATAATCCACAAATATTTATTATTTGGTACACTTTTTGCATCTTTAACATCAAGTGTTTAAATTTTTATATAAAGTATAATAGCAGAGGATATATTAATATGCAACCAATTTCAATGCAACAAACAGCAGGAACACAAGGTGTAGCAGGTGCTAACCAGCTACCTTTTAGCTTTGGCATGACACAAGAGCAAGGTGCCGAGTTTTTCGATATTTTGCAACAGACCATTTCAGACATTGAACAAGGATCTCTATCAAATGAAGAAATTACTGACAAGCTAGACTTCATTAAGCAAAATATCCCCAATGAGCTAAAAACAAAACTAGAAGAAGATTTTGATATTGATGAAACAGACACTGAGCTATCTGCTAAAGCTTTTGCTGTTTTAAACTTAGTTGATAATATTATTAATAATATTGATGATATTGAAACAACATCTGAACTTGAAACCAGCCTATCATCAAACGGAGTCTCTGAATCTAATATAAAAACTACAATTGATATGCTTGACTCTGCTGCTGAAACAAACACTGATATATCTTTAGCAAACACAGCTCAACAAGAAACACTAAACTCTCAACTATTAAAACAAAATCAAATTGCTCAATTTAAACAAAATGAACAAGTTAGCTCAGATATGCTAACTGAAAAAGTTTTTACAGGCAAGCAATTAGTAGAAGAAACCACAACGACTCAAATAAATCAACAATCTAACCTAGCAACAACTGAGAATATAAGCAATGATGCATCAGAACAAAACCCTGCAACACAGCAAAAACAAACTCTTGCTGAAATGCTAAACCTATTCAAAAAAACAAAAGATACAGCTAATGCTGAAGGCTTAAATCTAAAAACCCCGACAGATAAAGCAAAAATCACTCCAGATCAAGCATCTGTAACAAACCACATAGCAAAAGAGACTCCTATTGCAAATACTGAAACTAACACTGCACAAGTTCAAGCAAATCAAGCAATGCAGCAAGATGCACTATTTAAACAAGACTCTACAAAAACAAATTCTTCTATTAACAAGTCTGAATTTAAAGAACTAAACAGTAAATTTATTGCAGATCTTTCTGACGATTTTACTGCAGAGCCAAAACAAACAATAGAAGAGGTTAAACCTGTAGCACAGACTTTTGCAACTGAGCACAATGCTAATCTTACAAAAACAACAACTGCAAAAACTGAGTTTAGCAACGCAATAAACGCAGAAAATATGGAAATTGCTGAAATGGAGCAACTTGAACAAACAGCTAACTCCCGAGAAACTCAAGAGTCAAAAACTCTACCAAGTAACTTTAATATGCAATTATATAAAATTGCTCAACAGGCTAATGTTCAAAACCAAGTAAATATTGCAATTAAAAACTTAAAAGAACAAGGCATGCAACAGATAAAGGTTAAACTAAACCCAGAAGAATTAGGTAATATTTCTATTGAAATGGAGCTAGCTGGTTCAGCAGCTCGAGGCGTTATTACCGTTGAAAGACCTGAGGTTGCGCAACAGTTGGCACAAAACTTGAAAGATATATTCCAGAACTTCAAACAAGCAGGTGTAAATGTAGATATTAAAGATATTGTTGTTAAAGTTGGAAACGATGAACAACAAGAAGGATCAAACAGTCAACAATTTGCACAAGCTGAAAGTCATGAACTAGAATACACATTCTCAGAAGATGACTTAATTGATATCAGAGTATAATTTGAAAGGGTAAATTAATGGTAACGGCAAATGTAACAGATACTACCATAACTTCGACAAGTGCAACTAGCACAACAAGTGGTACATCAAAGGATAAAAATCAGGCAATTGCCGATTTTGATACTTTCTTACAGCTTTTAACAGCACAGTTAGCAAACCAAGATCCTCTTAACCCTCAAGATGGTACAGAGTTTACATCTCAACTAGCACAATTCTCTAGCTTAGAACAACAAATTAATACCAACGAATACTTAGAAGCACTAGTAAAGGCGCAGCCAGATACTAAACAAACTGAGGCTATGAGCTATATTGGCAAAGAAATTTTAGTTCCTGGTAATAAATTTGCCTTAAAAGAAACAGGTAATATTGAATTTTCTTATGACTCTAACCAACCTTTAGAATCTGTAAAAGTTACAGTTTATGACTCATCAGGCGAAAAGGTTCATGACTTCAACGCCCAAGCTGAAGAAGGTATTCATGAAGTTTTATGGGATGGTCGCGATGCAGAAGGCAATAGACTTCCATCTGATATTTATTCTATTAAAGTTGAAGGTCAATCTATTAAAGCAGATGGGTCAACATCAACAACACCTTTGACTTCATACTTTTACGCTGAAGCTGAAAAAGTTACAAAACTTGGTAGCACATATTCAATTATGACATCTGATGGACGATCAACAGAGTTAGATGATATTTTAGCAGCTAGATCAGTATCTGAAAATGATGGTACAGATAGTTCAAAACATGCTACAGCACTACAGATGCTAGGCAAAGAAATCTTAATTCCTGGTAGCGAGTTTGCATACTCAGGTAATGATAAGTCATTTACATATGGTCTATCAAAAGATGCTCAAGCAGTTAAAGTTACTATTAAAGACGAAGATGGAAATAGAATTAAAGAAGTTCCATTTGAAGCTTCTGCTGGTAACCATGAGTTCGTTTGGGACGGAACAGATTCTGCTGGCAACAAGGTTGATGCAGGTAATTATACAATTGAGATTAAAGCAGAAAACACTGCTGCAGACGGAAAGATTGAATCTGAAAGACTAGATACATTTTTCTACGGAACAGCAGAAAAAGTTGAAACAGCCGGAGACATTGTATTAATTTACACAGCCGACGGCAGAAAAGCATTTTATGAAGAGGTAATTTCTACCAAAAAGTAGAAAAATCTGCCTAGCTAAGGACCTGTAGTTTTTATAACTTCCCGCTATAGGCCCTTTTATTTGTAAGTATTGCTTTTGGCATACTATTTGCATTTATAAAAACAATGAAAAGGATTTTTTAGACTTCTTTTTTATTAAAGAAGTTAAAACTAAAATGAAAGGATTATATCATGAGTTTATTCGGAGCATTATCATCATCTGTTACAGGTCTTGCTGCACAAGGTGAAGCAATCTCTGTTATTTCAGATAACTTAGCAAACACGAACACTATTGGTTATAAAGCAAACCGTGCTTTATTCTCACAGCTTGTAACAAGTTCTGGTGTTAGTGGTACAAACTATAACTCTGGTGGTGTATCATCAGATATTCAAAGAGCGCAGAACATTCAAGGATCACTACAATCAACAGATTCAGCTACCGACCTGGCTTTATCAGGAAGTGGTTTCTTCGTGTTAGTAAATGACACAACTGTTGGACCTGAAACATCAAAATTCTACACAAGAGCTGGTTCTTTTGCTGAAGATTCTTTAGGTTACTTACAACACCCTTCTGGTAACTACCTACTTGGTTGGAAAACAGACTCTACAGGTAATATTGTTGACATTCAAAACCCACAACCTGTTGAACTGCAAACTGTTAGTTCATCAGCGAGCCCAACAAGCAAACTAGAACTAGGTGTTACTTTAAATGCAAATAGTGATATTTACTCATTTGACCCTACAAGAACATTAGATCAAAACTTAGATGATATAGTTGCGAACCCTACAAAAGCTGCTTATGTTAGTGATGAAAGATTTTATGATGCACAAGGTGGTGCAAGAGATATATCTGTTGCATACATTAAAAGATCAGATAACGTATGGGATTATGTAGCTTATACTGATGGTTCAAATGTTATTGGTGGTACTAAAGGTGATAATACTAGAGTTGGATCAGGAACACTAACATTTAACGAAGATGGTACTTTAGAAGATGTTACAGGTGGTCAATTAGCTATTCCTTGGTCTGGCGGTGTTCCTGCTGGTAATATTACACTAGATTTTGGTGATGCTAAAGGTGGTTATGTTATGAATAACCCTGCACAAATGACAGGTGCATTAGCTGGTAATGTTTCTCAAGCAATTACAAACCCAACTAATAGTGCTAACCACCAAATTAACGTGCCAACAAATGCTGCAATTGGTGATTATACTATTAGCTATGATAATGCTTTATCTCAATATACACTAGTGTCACCTTATGGTACTGAAACATTGGCAGAACCAGCAGCTCCTCCTGCAACATTAGCATTCTCAAATGGTATTACATTTGATGTTACTACAAACCCAGGTGCTGATGCTAACCCTCTAGAGCAAATCAATGTTCAAAATGCTGGTGGAGTATTAGGTGTTTACCTTGATGAAGAGCAATACTTTGCTAAAAATGGCGATGCAGCACCTATTAACGGTCCATTCAACATGTCATGGGATGATACGACTAACGAACTTGTTCTAACAGACCCTAATGGCGATACTTATAGAGAAACTGTTCCTGCAACAGCTACTAATAGAACTGTTGAGTTTGGTAATGGCTTTACTATGACACTTGGTGCAGGCTGGACAGCTCCTACAACAGACATGACTTTAGGTTCAGTTACTCCAAGTAATGTTTTACCTACAGGAACTGGTGTTGGTACTGATGGTGTTCTACAATTAGCATCATCAAACAACGTTAGATTCTCAATTCAAAACGGTTTTGGTGCTGGTGAGCTATCATCTATTACTGTTGATGATGAAGGTTATGTTATTGGTTCATTTACAAACGGTGAAACAAACAAACTATTTAAACTGGTTGTTGGTGTATTCCAAAACCCTTCAGCATTAGCTCCTGTTTCAGGAAACCTACTGACACAAACTGAAGCATCAGGCTTACCTCTAAACAAAGAAGCTGGTATTGGTGGTACTGCTACTATCGTATCAGGTGCTTTAGAACAATCAACTGTTGATATTGCAAATGAGTTCTCTCAGCTAATTGTTACTCAAAGAGCATATCAAGCAAACTCAAAAGTTGTTACAACAGTTGACCAAATGCTAAACGACTTATTGAACTTAAGATAATAACGAAAGTTTAAATACTATAGTTTAATAATCACAATCCTTTCATAAGCTATGCCCTTGCAATATTTGCAGGGGTATTTTTTGTATTAGCACTTAAAAACTTAAAAGATGTCAGATACTTTCTTTTAATTAGCTACATAGACTAGTATACATCTTTTACAAGAGGTTACGTTTTTTGTGTTGATTTTTTTATATCAACTTAAACTCTAAGACCTCTCTTTCAAAAAAAGGAAAGATTATGAGCGTACTAACACATGAACAATTAAAAGCTATAAAAAACATTGAAAAGCTTTTTGGATCAAGGGAATCTAGTGACCTACGAACTTCGGTTTGTATCGAAAAAATCAAGAAAGACATGGAAAAAGATCTTCAACCTGATTGGTATTGTCTAGATAGAAACTCTGGCGATTATGTTAAACTAAACAAAGATGGCTCCGCTGATAACCCAAATCAGTGCATCGATTACTATTTTGTAGCACCTCACAACTGCACAAAAGAAGAAGCAGAACTCCTTGCCTCTGAACTAAACGAGGTAGTTATTGGAATGGGTAATGCTGAATATGCATTCAATAAGGAAGACAATACTTTTTCCATAACCTCAAAACATTATCGTTATGAGGAATTATCTAAATAATGAATATAGCTGCAATAATCGAAGGCCACCTCTAAACAGGTGGCCTTTTTACTTTATTTTAAAATTACTTCATGCAGCTTTGCAAACAAGATCTTTCAGAGCTTTGTAAACATTTACCTTTTAAACTCATGCCTCTGTCTTGATATTTTTTACGACACTGTTTTAAAGCATCTTTATTTACATTGCAAGTTTGAAAACATGACAGATGCCTTTCCGGACTTGGTTTAAATCCCATTGTTTCTAATTGCACGCTTTTACACTCCATTAAACATTCTTTTTGAGTATTACTCAAACAAGCTGCTTTTTCAGATGCTGTTGTTGCTCTTAACTTACAGTCATTAATTTTTTCAACATTTATTCTACATTTCTTAAAACAAACATCTCTTGATTCTCTAAATTCTTTTTTATCTTCTTTTTGTTTATATTTAAATTCATTTCTTATTCTTTCATGGTCTTTATGTGCATCATGAGAGTCTGCAATATTATATTCTTGTGTAGAGTTTTTAACATCAGACCATGCAAAATTTGCGTTTAATGCAAACATGCTAATTAAAAATATTGTCACTAAATTTTTCATGCTCTTCTACCTCTTTTAATTTATATTTCTTGGTATTATCGTATAGTCTTTTACATAAATAGTCAAATCAGAATATAAAAAAGGTAGCTTATTGAAAGCCACCCTTTAAAATAGTACTTAATTATTCAACACTTGCTTTAGATTCATCTCTTAAATTTTTTCTGTGAGATCTTCTTGATTCTTTATCATCATCTCTTTTTCCGTCAAAATTCTTCTTCCCTCTGTGCTGGCCATCATGCTTACCTTTAAAAGCTTCTCTTTTTGACTTCATGCATGATTTCATACAAGTTTTACCCTTTTCACCTAAACATTTACCTTTTAGATTATCACCTTTTTGAGCACCATGTTTTTTACGACACTGCTTTACTTTTTCTTTATTGATATTACACTTTTGAGCGCATGCTTTATGAGCTTGCTTTCTTTTTGAATTATCGCCGTCACCATTTCTTGCCTTACGATCTCCATCACGTTTGCCTTCAAAATTTCTTTTACCTTTATGCTCGCCTCTAGCTTCTTTTTTATATTTGTGCTCTCTAGATCCATCTGTATCTTCAGCATATGATGTAGTAGTAAATGCTAAAACTAGTGCTAAAACAACTGCTAATATTTTTTTCATTATTATTTATCCTTTTTATTATTTTATTTAGAGTTAAATATAAAAATAGTGTGGCATACGAATGCCACACTGTCAATAAACTATCTGTAAATTACCACTATTTAGCTAGTTACATTTAAATCTTTTTCTAACCATTTTTTAGGGTTTTGAGCCTTATTATTAATTCTAACTTCAAAGTATAGATTTGGCTCTTCTTCTGAAGGCAAGAAGCCCATTAAATCGCCAGAATTTAAATAATCACCAACATCAACAATTGCTTTACCGAAACCGGCATATAAACTATGCGCACCTGATTGATGCTCTAAAATAACTAAATGACCATATTCTCTAAATACTCCAGAATAAATAACTCGACCATCATGCAATGCTTTAATTTTACCTCTAGCAAAACCTTCAATTGTCATACCTTGAACTGGCAACTGAGTAATTCTGTCTTTATCATGGTAATTTTCAACAATTTTACCTTTAACAGGTAGTTTTTCTTTTGATAATGATGTTTTAGTTTTTACTGTTTTACGCTTTGTTGAGTTTAAAAATCTATTAAGATTTAAATTTTGAGCCAACATAACAGCATCTCTCTCCATTTTTAAGCGAATTTCTGCTGGTAGTCTTAAAACTGTTTTTTGCTGTTTTCGTAATTCTCTAAATTCTAATCTTTTAGCCACTAAACGATTTTGGATAGATTTTAAGTCTGATTTTTTTTGTTTTTGCTCTTCTAAATTAATAGTTAAATCTTCTAATGATTTTTTAGAATGCTCAATATCTAAAGTTAACTGTTTTTTTAATATAGCTAATGCACCTGTTCTTTTTTGCTGCATTTGTAGAGTATCTTGTAGTAATACAATTTCAGAAGGAACCTGACCTAAACGCAAAATACTTGTAGTAGTTTGATTAAAATTAGCCAGCTCATTATCAAGTCTTGTTTCTAGAGTTTTCTGATCTTTCTCTAGCTTTGTAATTTCTGATTTTACTGCTTTAGATTTTTTTCTATTTTTAGCAATTTCTGTTTCGATTTTTTTAATAGAGTTATTTAATATTTTTAACTGCTGAGCAATTTGATTTTTTTGTTCTTTATCTTTTGCTTTTTCATCAGCAT
>DMEM01000056.1 GCA_003450915.1 Alphaproteobacteria bacterium | reverse complement strand
TCTTTTTTAATCTTTTTTTCAACCCTTTTGCTAAGTAGCTGTTTTATACCCATTATTTTTTTGGACTTTTTTATAAAAATCCTAGATCTCTGCTAGTTTTAGCATATTAGAGATACTTCAACCAATACTCATAAGCCAAATAAAAGACCAAATATAAAGAAAAAAGTACCCTATTATACAAATAGAATACTTTTTTCTAAAATTATGATCACTTTTAAACAATATTTTTTGACTTTATAAAATCAACTACCTTTTCAAGCTCATTAAATCTAGGTTTTGACTTTGCCTTTTCAATATATTCGAGAATATTATCTTTGTATAACATCTCTTCAAGCTCAAATAACACACCCTTATCAATTAATTCTTGAATGAATTTTTGAATACGTGCACTTTTAACCCCTTTTCGATCGGCAATTAAAGTTAACGCTTCAGTAGCACATGACTCCATTAACATCGAAACAGTTTCTGGTGTTACTATTATAATAGATGAATAACCCATAATAGCCCTAAACGGATTTTTCTTACCAGATGTGTATATTTCATTTTTTGAATCTTCTATCTTATATTTAATATAAGCAGCTTGAGATTCAGGAGTTCTACGAGATGTTGTCGCATAAACCTTTGAACCAATTTTTTTAGACAATAAAAGAGTCTTATCCAATAAGTCACGAGCCTTTAACATTGTAAAGCTATACCCCTTAGAATCACCGCCTATTATCAAACCTATAAGAGGCTTTTCTATTAAAGGTGCAAACTCTTCTTTAAACTCTTCTTTGGCAACTTCTAGATCTTCCTTATAAAAATAACTTAATGAACCTGTAATTCTAACCAAGTTATCTCCCTTATAAGATACATCATCATGATTAGGAACAGCAATAACATCATAATACTCATAATTACGCTTAGGATCCATAATACAAATAGTTTTTAAATCAGGATTTCTACTCTTTAAAGTAACCATTGCTAAACGAGGAACAGAACCAAGCCCTACAACAAGATCATATGAATTATTTTTCACTTGCTGATTTAACTCTTTCAAATTCTTTACTATATATATAGGAGAAATAAAACTAAGAGGCTTACCAAATTTTCTTCTTTCTAATGTTAAGATATCATAGTCTGAAATACCCAACTTTTCAACTAAGCGAACAGACTGATTTTGATGTCCTAATTTGCCATCAGATAGAATCAGTACTTTTTTAGAGCTAGCCATACTCTATAACTCCATATCTTCAAATTTAAAATCCTGGTTATCTTTTACAATTTTCTGAACTTTTAAAGTTGCCTTTTCTAATTTCTCTTGAGCCTGATTAACAAGCTCTAAACCTTGTTTAAATTCTTCAATAGAGTCATCTAGTTCCATATCACCTGATTGCAACTTATCAATAATTTTTTCAATTTTTGAAATTGATTCTTCAAAACTTAATTTTTGAGCCATAATAAATTCCTTTATTTAGTTTTTTTACATAATCTAATACTTAATGATGAAAGAGCAATAAAGAATGCCAGCCACCATGCATTAAAAATTGACGTATTTGCTAATGATGCTACAAAGAATGCCATCATTGAACTAACGCCTGCAAGACCATATACATTTACCGCGGCATAACGATATAAACGATATAAAACCATGCAAATTAACACAACTGAAACAGCAAAGCCTAACAATCCAGTTTCTAAAACTAACTGTAATAAAAAGTTTTGTGATGTACTTTTCCCAATAACAGCATCTGGGGTTGGTAAGAATCTTGTAGCATTAACACCGATACCTAAAACAGGTGTTGTTGATAGATAATCAACAGACTGCTCAATAAATTGAGTATACTCTGAATATCTATCTAAAGATTTACTGTCTTGTAAATGGGAAACACCGCTAGCGGTAAAGTAACCTAAAAATGCAGCAACTGCAGCACATGGCAACAATAGCCAATGTTTAGTATTTAATGCTAAAGCATGCCAACGACCACCCATTACTAAATATAATACTGCTGCTGTAAGCACAGCAAACCACCCGGCAACACCACCACACACAATAACAGTAAAGAATAAAGCATATGAAAGAGGCAATCCTACTTTTTTAGCCCAATAATGCCCTTTTCTAGACATTTTAAACATCCAAGTCCACACAAAAGGAGCCAAAATAGCAATAATCGACCCCATCTGCTCTAAACGGTTAATTGATTCCCACTTTTTACCGTGCAATGCATAACTTAAACGATCTGAATCAACAAATGTATCGATTAATACCAACAATGCGATTAATAAAGTTGCCACACATAAAATTTTTAAAGTCAGGTATACATATTCTTTTGGCATCTTATGAAAAACTAATACCAATAAACCTGAAGCAACTGAAAGGTAAAACATTTCATAAAACCTAACCAGTGAATAATGCTGATCAACCGAATTCAATGCTGAAGCTGAAAATATCAACAGAACAATCAACGTCACCTTTGCAATATTTGAGAAAAGTATTGATTTAACCTCTGTAAAGCTAGGTCTATCTTCAAACATAGCCAAACAACCAAAAATAAGTCCTAAAGAGAACCATGTTGCAAGCACAGCCTTACCAAATAAAATTAAAGGAAGCCCCCCGCCTATAAAAAATGCACAGACTTTCCATGAAAGACTAGTAAATTCACTTCTTAGCGTTACTTTATCTTGATACATATCATTTTTACCTTTACTTATTTTTTCGAATACTTCATAATTTTAGCATAAAATTAAATCATTACAAAATTAAAAAGGAATAAACCATGTCATTAGGTCTTTTAAACAAGTCTATTTTAAAAATATCAGGAACAAGCTCAAAAGAACTTTTAAATTCCTTAATAACCCAAGACATTAATAACTTAACAAAGCAGACTCCTATTTATACTTTATTTTTAAACAGTAAAGGTCGTGTTTTATTCTCTTCTATTATTTATGAACTAGAAGAAAACTCTTATGCCTTAGAAATAGCAAAAGAAAAGCTAATGGATTTAGCACAACACATTCACAAATATGATTTAACCAAAGAAACTGAATTCTCTCAACTAGAGGACTATTGCATTGCTATTAGCCACACCCAACAAGATCTCTTATATAAAGACCCAAGAAATCAACAGCTACCCTTTAGAGGCATTATAAAAAAAGATGAATCTTTAAACTTTAACCAGCCTATAGACCAAGAGTATGAAAATTTAAGACTAAAACTGACAATCCCTGAAGATTTTGACTTTATCTATGAAAAATCGCTAGCAAATGATCTAAATCTTGAAGAATTAAACGGCATTAGCTTTAATAAAGGATGCTACCTAGGACAAGAAATGTCATCTAGAACAAAACACATAAAATCAACAAAAAACAGGCTTATAACACTAAACAATAATAGATTTAGTATTAATAATTATGGCTGCGACATATACAATAATGAAGATCTAGTTGGTAAGTCTTTTAGTTATAATGGAAATTACGCACTAGCGATCATAAAAAGAAATATTACCGACCTATCAAATCTAACAATAAAGTAGGAATAAAAATAAAAAAATGGACTACACTATATATTTGATTTTACTATTGCTAATTATTGCAAATGCATTTTTCTTTATTATATATACAAAGAAAATACAGGTTAAAGCACTCCAAAAAGCATTAGAAAAAACTAAAACTTATGGTCTTTTGCTGAATAACTCCAACAAAATCACACATATTGCAGAATCAATGTGCGAATTATTAGAAATAGATAAAAACAGCGTCTTAAATAAACATGTTAGCTGTATTTTTAATCAACAAGACAAGTACCAAATTACA
>DMEM01000198.1:11344-11686 GCA_003450915.1 Alphaproteobacteria bacterium | reverse complement strand
TATCTTGTCGAATAAGACCAATATTCTCTTTAATATCGCCTTTAAAACTTAATACTTGTTCAATAGCATATAAAGCATCTTTTTTATCTTCTGGAGACATATGCTTCATTAACTCAAAACAAAGAGCCTTAAATATATCTTTAATTGACAAGTGTAGTCTTAGGTTATAATAAGAAATTAACAATGCTTGAATTTGAATAATCTGTTTAACTTCGTTTTCTTCTGTTACTAATGAAAAATCTAGCTTAGCCCCATTTTGTAACCAATGATCTCCTTTTAAGCCTTTTGCAAATAAAGAGTCAATAGTTGTTGAATGCAATCCAAGTGTTGATAAAACATTTT
>DMEM01000198.1:0-11295 GCA_003450915.1 Alphaproteobacteria bacterium | reverse complement strand
TAGCAACTCCTAATAAAATTTCTAGCATATCAATAACAACAATAGCACCAGGCATTTCCCAAATATTTCTAGAAAAATCTGTAAATGGGAAACTATGATCTAAAAAGTTTTTAGATATAAATCTCGAGTCTTCATCATTTCTTGTAATAACAGCAACTCTACCTTTTACATTATTTTTAAAGTAATGTTTAATATTTGAAATTAACGCATCTACTTCTTGCTTTCTAGAGTTATATTCTTTTACCTCTATACTGGTTTCAGCTTTTACAGTTTCTAGCTCACCTTTTGAATAACGCTGATCTGCAAGAGATACAACTTTATAAGCTTTTTCTGCTAAGTTATCTGTTAAACGATATGATTTATGTAATATAATTTTTTCAAATCTAACTTCTGAATCTGTAGCTGTATCAATAACCTTTGCTCCTAGTGCACCTGATCTTTGGAATATACACTGATCATCATCAACACATAACGATACTTTAACACCTGCAACAGCATGCTCTAAAGTCCACAATAATTGAATTTGGTTCATATCTTGAGCATTATCAACAAATAGATATTGAATTCTTGCAGGCTGAGCCAAGTCGTTTCTTAAAGAAATTAAGTGCTGGCGTAAGCAATCATATCTATCATACCAGTTTCTATTATGAATTAAATCTTGATATTTTGAAAACAAGTCAAAATATTCATCTGCTGCCTGAGGTTTTTTAGCTTTAGATTTAAAGCTTCTAATAATATGTTCAGCCTCATGGATCGAACCTTTAAAACCTGTTGCACTTTTTGCCTGATGAAGCAACCTTCTCATTTGAGAATTATCTGCGAATTCTCCTACAATAGAGTTTGTTGATTTTAATTCAGTTTCTGCTAAATCTTTAAATGTAGCATATTTAATCCTTTTTGCATCTTGTCCAACATGCTTAACTAACATTGATTTAAACAATGAGGCACTTTTATGAGTAAAACATGCTATAGCTATTTTTTCAGGGTTAATTCCTGAAGCTAATATTTTCTTAATTTTAGCAATAATAAGTAAAGTTTTACCTGTCCCTGGTGCACCAATCACCAAGGTATTTCCATTATTTTCTATAATTTGCTTTTGGATATCATTAAATTGCATTCGTGCAAAGATCCTATCTAACTTTTATCTTATGAACTCGTTGGTACATTGACCATACATTTTTTACATAGCGTTTTGCTTTTGCAGGTTTTTTAGAGTGGTACTGACCTACTGACTCCCACCACGTATGCTGTGTTCTGATCTTTTTTAACTGCTTTACCATAATATTAATATTATCATAAGCATTTAAAGCATCAGATATATCCTGCGTGCTATTTTTTACCATTTGATAATTAAGCTGCATAATTCCTATTTTAAAATCATACCATTCATTATCAACTAGATTATTTATAGCATTCTCAGCATCTTTTTTATTTTTTAAATACTTAATTGTGCTTCTTGCAGATATAGTAATGCTTTTTGCATCTGGATTTTGGGTTAAAACATCTTCTAAATTAATAGCAGACAAACTATAAAAAGTGTTATCATCTACAACTAAATCAAAATTTTTAAAACCTAAGTCTATTAAATAATCTAAAAAGGTAAAGGCATCATCAATATCATTTATTGTTTTACCTGTATGCCTATTTATTCTAATTGTATATGGCCAAGGCTTATATTTTTCTGTTTGACCTATATTTGTTTCAACTAGACTAATTGCATGAAGTAAACCATTCGGGATTCCCTCTTTATACTCCATTCTTTTTAATATACGAAGACTTTCTGTTGAGGTTCTGCTCGAATAAGAACTAGAAGCCTCAGCATAAGTCGCCGCACATAAAAAAGTTAAAGTTAAGAATAAGCGTCCTAATGTTACCATCTGCATTTGTTACTTAATACTATTGTCTTGTAAATACTAAGAACAGAAGACCTTTATCGCCTGGCTTACCATATGGCTCTAATCTTAGATTTTCCATAGAAGCCTTTCTTAGTTCTCCCCACTCATCTGTTTTAGGAATACTAATAGCTGGGATATTTACTTCATTAACTGCTGTTTCTGTATTTTGAACATGAACAACGATACCTGTTAATAAAGGAGTTTGCCATAACTCTGAAAGTTCAAATGTAAGACCTGAACCTGTAAACCAATTAGGGATAACGTGAGTTTCACGGTTAATACCTGGAATTTCTTTATCTAAAGCCATTGCTCTAATTAAAGTATTTTCATCTAATTTTTTAGCAATTGCCTGGCCAATTTCGTTAATTTTTGTACCGTCTACAATTTTAACAATAGCATAATAAGGAATACCTGTTGAAATAATTGCAACATATGTATTTCCACTTTTACCTGTTAAGAACATTCTTGTAGCCATGTTGTCATAATTTGACTTCATTCTAAATGTTCTATTCGCATAACCTTGAACAACCAAAACGTCTACATAGTCAGGGTCTTCAACTGTAATATTAATAATTGGTTCTGGAAATGTAATTTGAGACACATCTGTAGTGTTAACACCTAAAGAAATAACCTCTTCGTCACCTTCCCATTTTAGTGTCTTAGCTTGCGCTACTGTCATCATCAACATAAACACTGCGATAGTTGATAAGATTTTTTTCATCTTTATTTTCCTCTTGTTAAGTTAAATTTTTAAATTAGTTATCTTTTCACGTTTACCAAGTCAATTTTTGTAACTTGGAAACCGAATGGATTTTCTTGTGAAACTCTTGTCTCTTGTAGTTGTAGCTTAACATGCATATCTTTTGTTTCAATTACTCTACCACCAACAATAATATTTCTTTTACCTTTAATCGTAACAGCATATGTTTTTTCACCATATCTATTAGTTTTATCTGCTAACTCTTTGAACTCACTTAATTCTGTTGAAGTTCTATCAGCAACAAATAGCGAAGAAATTCTTTCTACTTTTGACTTTTTAATTTCTGCTAAGAAAAAGTTATCTGCCATTTCAAGCATTTTAGGAGATAAGAAATCTCTAATTGATTGATATTGATTTTCTAAGTTTGCATGAGTATATGTCAACAAACTCTGAGAGATAAAGTCTACAAATGTTGATAATAGTAATTTACTATCTGCAGGCTTGTAAATATCTGCTTGTGAGTTTGGAACAACATAAATACTTTGTGTTCTATTTTGATAATTAATTGTATTTTGTAGTTCAGCTTTTTCAGTTCTTACTGATTGAATCCACATAAATTGAACAACAATAACAACTAATAAAATACCAACTACTCTATGACCTTGATCTATTAAGCTACCTGCTCTTGCAATAAAGTCCACTTTTTTTACCCTTTATTTTTTTAAGACTTAGATTTCAAATCTTTTTACTTTTTTAGGAGATGGTATCATTTTATTTAAACCACCTAACTTATACATTAACCTAAATGCTGCACCTTCTGGTTTACCGATTGTAACCCTATAAACAATATAGTTAGAAAGGATACAAACAATAAAGGCAATTAACGGATTAGATGTAATATATTGAACTCCATAATATGACAACATAGAAGCTATCGCAAACTCCGGTGCTCTACTTGGTGCATCAATATTTCTTGGTACTTCTCTCATTAAAATCTCCTTTTGCTATATCATAACAAAAAAACCATTACACTTGCAAACATATTTTACTATTCCATAACAAAGAAAAAAACTGATTATGGCAAAAAAGCCACAAATTATAATAATTTGGGCCTTATTTACTAAAAAATTAGTATACTATTTAACAACTAAGCTTTTAGTTTTTCTAATTCAACCTGCGCTCTTGCATCAATTTCATCCATTAATTCTTTAACTACAGGCGGTAAAGAGTCACTATCTACTGAACCAACTGCTAAAGCTTTTTCTAACTTTTCAGTAACCTGAGTTTGCTTACCTGCTAAAATATCTTGTTCTAACTCTTCAAGCAAATCTAGGATATAATAACCACGCTGTTTAGCTTGTGTAGGAACCTGCTCTGCAGTATCTAAAACAAAACTAGAAACACCATCAACAGCAAAAGCTTGTTGAGCAGCATCTACATCATTTGTTTGCTGAGCACTTTGTAAAGCACTAGCAAAACCTAAACCCTCTGACTTACTTGCAGATGATTTACTTGTTTTATTTGATTTTTTTACTGAGCTAGAATTATTTACCTTTATATTCATAACTTTAGAGCTTTCCTTTTTTATTCTTAATTAATAATATCCTAATTATCTTGCTTTAGCAAACTAAAAATTATCCTTTTTTTCTCTTAAAGCTCTAAAAATTTCTAAATTTGGAGCCAATAAAAATGGATTTGTATATAACTCTTCAGATAATCTTAAAGGAACCATAGGCATATTATTTTCTAATAATAATTTAGCATTTTCATAACGAGCTTTTAAAGTTTCAAGCTGAGGAAATTCTTTTAATGCAAACTCAAGGTTTCTTAAAGAATACTCATGAGAACAAAACACTCGTGTTTCTTTTGCTAAGAATTTAAGTTTATTTAATGACTTATATAAATCTTCAACATCACCATCAAAAATATTACCACAACCTGCTGCAAATAAAGTATCACCACTAAATAAAATCTTTTCTTCTTCTGAATAATATGCAATATGATTTTGAGTATGACCTGGAACTTCTATTACCTCTAGCTTTGTTTCACCAATATTAACGGTATCTTTATGAACTAAACCATTTAATAGTGTTTTATCATCAACATATTTACAAGCACCAATCTGATCTAAAATATCTTTTTTAGGGCAGTATACTTGGCAATGGTGTTTTTCAACCAGCTCTTTAATTCCATAACAATGGTCATCATGTTGATGAGTATTTAAAACAACATCTACTCTTCTTCCGTTTAATTTTTCCTCGACCTCAAAAGCTTGAGATGGATCCATAACTCCGACCTTCCCAGTTTCTGAACAAGTTAAAACGAAGATATAGTTATCTTGTAATGCTTTTACTATTTCAATTTTTAACATAAAGCGTATTTTTCCCTTTATTTTTCTTCTAGAGTTAATTGTTTTAAGTTTTCTCTATTTCTTAACTCTTCAACCTTATCCAGTTGTTTTTCTAACAACCTTGAACGGTCTAATTTTACTTTAGAGAATGTTTTTTCAAACGTATCAAATTGTTTATCAAGTTTTTCAAACTCAGAAGTGTATAAACTCCACTGCTTTTTAAAATCTGCTAAAACTTTTAAAATTTCAGACGATGTTTTTTCTAGCTGGAAATTATCTGCAGCTTGACGAACAACCGCTAAAATAGCATAAAGCGTGTTAGGACCGCAAATAATAACTTTTCTTTTTAATGCTTCATCTAAAATTGTACGATCGTGCTCATTAATAAAACTGTAAACCTGCTCATTTGGAATAAATAATAGAACATAATCTAAAGTATTGTTATTAATATAATTTCTATCACCAATTTCTGTAATTCTAAGCTTTGCATCTCTTAAGAACTGCTTTTTATGAGACTCTTTATCTACATCAGCTTCAGCCGATAGGTAATTCAAATAACTATTAAGTGGAAACTTTACATCCATATTTAGGATATGACCGTCTGGCATTTTAAAGGTAAAATCTGGCTTTGATTTACCTCCTTCTTGCATTTCTTGCTTTTCATACTGAACACCTTCGATAAAGCCAGCCATTCTTAAAATATCTTCAGCCATACGCTCACCCCATTGACCACGTACTTTTGTATTTGAAAGAACCGACTTTAACTCATTTGTTACTTGCTGTAAGCTAACTGTTTGTTCAGTTGCTGTTTTTAGCTGATTGGATAAGCTACCATAAGTTTGCGAACGCTGTTTTTCCATCTCTGAAATCAGATTTTCAACCTTATTTAAGTCACCTTTTAGATTAGTTAGAGAGCTATCAATAAGCTTTTTCTTACCTTCAAGGTCTTTTTCACCTTCTTTTGTTTGAGCTTCTAATTTTGTTTGAGCTAATTGTAAAAACCTTTCAGATTGGGTATCTAATGCACTTTGAGAAAGCTCATTAAACACAGCTTTCAGATGTTCATTTTTTTCATTATCTTTTTTTAGTAAAAAGTGATTAATAGACCAAACAAGTCCTGCACCAATAATCATACCAACTAATAAAAATATTGCTTCAAGCATAGATAAAATTCTCCATTTATTATTTAGAATATATCATAACTTATTTTCATTTTTTTTACTAGTACAAATAAAAAAACAACTCCGAAGGGCTTTTATTAATCGAAAACACTCTTTAAAGATTCATTAGCAACATATAAAGAAACAACAAGCAAGAAGCATAGATACACACTCAACTTATCAATATTATCCAGAATTGTGAGGGCCGCGAAACTAGAGCTCACATATAATAGAACCCATTTTACTGTTTTCTTAGGATCTTTCAAATATCCTTTAGCATAACACACTGGAATCATCACCACAAAAGATATAGCAAAAGCAAAAAAATGATCAAACATCTTTCTATCCTCTAGGAAGTTAAAAACTGAATTTTTTATTTCTGTATACTTATGATAATCATAAAAAGAACATTTTCAAGCTTTTTTCTTGTTTTTTCTCTGTTATTTCGCTATAATTTAAAACAATTGTGGTTATTGTTTAACCACTTAATTTTAACTTAAAGACAAATCAAACAAAATTTTAATTAAAGGAGTACTTCTATATGGAAGATATGAACCAAGTAATGTTAGCAAGAAAAGAGAAATTTAATGAAATTAAAGCTTCTGGTAAGGTAATGTACCCGAACGATTTCAGACCCAAACACAAGATTGCTGACATTGTGAAGAAGTACAAACCTTTTGAAACAAGAGAAGAAATCATTGAAGCAGCTGCAGGCGAAGAATTTTCTATTGCTGGACGTATTATGTTCTTAAGAAAAATGGGTAAATTAGCTTTTGTTAGAGTTCAAGACGGCTCAGCTGATATTCAAATCGCAATTAGCGTTGATGGAGTTGGTGCTGATGAATTTAAATTCTTTAAAGATTTTTCAGATTTAGGTGACCTAATTGGTGCAACTGGTACTATGGGCATGACTAATACTGGAGAAATGACTCTACAAATCACATCATGGAGACTATTAAACAAAACTTTAAGACCTCTACCTGATAAATTCCACGGTTTAACAGACACTGAAGTTAGATATCGCCAGCGTTATGTTGACCTTATCATGAACAATGATGTTAGAGAAACTTTTAGAAAAAGAAGCCAAGCTATTCACCTAATTAGAGAATACTTTAATGATCAAGATTATATGGAAGTTGAAACTCCTGCGATGCAAGTTCTACAAGGTGGTGCTTCAGCAAGCCCATTTGAAACTCATCATAACGCACTAGACATGCCTATGTATATGCGTGTTGCACCTGAACTATATCTAAAAAGATTAGTAGTTGGTGGCTTTGATAAAGTATTTGAAATTGGTAAAAACTTCAGAAACGAAGGTGTTTCAACAAGACACAACCCAGAATTCACAATGCTAGAATGGTATGGCACACACATGAACTACCACGACCAAATGGATTTTGTACAAAACTTAATGACATATGTTTGTGAAAAATTAACAGGTGGCTTAGAGCTTACTTATGGCGACCAAGAAATTTCATTAAAAGCTGAAGACTGGGCTAGAATTCCTATGAAAGAAGCTGTTAAAAAATGGGGTGGCGCTACAGATGCTGACCTAGAAAGCACAGAAACTATTAAAGCTTTTGCTGAATCTAAGGGAGTTCATGTTAAAGAAGGTTGGAACCACGGTTACATCCTAAACGAATGTTTTGAAGAGCTATGTGAACATCACATCGTAAACCCAACATTTATTATGGACCATCCTATTGAAGTTTCTCCATTAGCTAAACTACATGAAGGTTCAACAACTGAAACAGAAAGAGCTGAGCTATTTATCGCAGGTCGTGAATACTCAAACCTATTCTCTGAGTTAAATGACCCTATTGACCAAGCTGAAAGATTTGCTGCACAAATGGAACAATCTAAGCAAGGTGATGAAGAAGCTATGCCTTATGATAAAGACTTCGTTAGAGCTTTAGAATATGGTTTAATGCCTACAGGAGGTGCAGGCTTAGGTATCGATAGATTCGTTATGTTACTAACAAACGCTCCATCAATCCGTGACGTTATCTTCTTCCCTCACATGAAGGCAGAAGATTAATAATGGCTGTTTTGTTTGATTAGTCACCTCGTTATTGTCGTCATGTACAATAATGTACACTTCCTAAATAACGGGGCAACTTCTCTTCCAAAACACCACATTATTTGAGCATACAAACATCATCATACGTCATCCTGGGCTCGATCCGGGATCTCAAAGACAAAAAATTAAAACAAGGTAATTTAATATGGCAAAACAAAAGAAAAACGCATTAGGCGTTACTCGTGCCGAAGACTATTCAAAATGGTACCTAGAAGTTGTAAAAATGGCTGAGCTAGCAGAAAATTCTCCTGTTCGTGGCTGTATGACAATTAAGCCATGGGGTTTAGGTATTTGGGAAAATATTAAAACAGAATTTGATAAACGCTTTAAAGAAAAAGGTGTTCAAAATGCATACTTCCCTCTACTAATTCCTCTTGACTACATGCAAAAAGAAGCAGACCACGTTGAAGGTTTTGCTATGGAATCAGCAATTGTTACTCACTCAAGATTAGAAAAAGATGCAAACGGCAAGCTAGTTCCAGCAGGGAAACTAGAAGAACCTTTCTTAATTCGTCCAACATCTGAAATGGTTATTGGTGAGGCATTCTCACGCTGGATCAACTCATACCGTGACCTACCATTCTGCATTAACCAGTGGGCAAATGTTATGCGTTGGGAAGGCAGAACTAGACCATTTTTAAGAACTTCAGAGTTTTTATGGCAAGAAGGTCATACCTGTCATGCAACAGCTGAATGTGCTGATTCATACTCTCGTCAAATGCTTGAAGTTTATACTGATGTAAACCAAGACCTAATGGCAATACCTTCAATCCCTGGTATTAAATCAGAATCTGAAAAATTCCCAGGAGCTGTTTCAACTTACACATTTGAAACTATGACTCAAGAATTAAAAGCACTACAAGCTGGTACATCACACTTTTTAGGTCAAAATTTTGCTAAATCTTTAAATATTACTTTCCAATCTGAAGAAGGAAAAGAAGAGCATGTTTGGACAACATCATGGGGCGTTTCAACTCGTCAAATTGGTGGTCTTATTGCAACTCACTCTGATGATGATGGTTTAGTACTGCCTCCTCGTGTTGCACCAAGCCATATTGTAATTATTCCAATGCTTAAAAACAAAGAAAAAGCTGAGGCTGTTTTAGATTACTGTGAAAACCTTAAAAAAGAACTAGGTGAATTAGCATACTATGGCAGAGCAATTGATGTTGTTATTGACAAATCAGACTCAAACTCAAGAGCTTGGGACTGGGTAAGAAAAGGTATTCCTCTAAGACTTGAAATTGGTGCTAAAGAACTTGAAGCTAATTCTGTATTCATGGCACGCCGTGATAAAGATGCTAAAGATAAAGTATCAATGGATAAAGCTCAATTTGTTGAACAAGTTAAATTAATTTTAGATGATATGCATGAAAACCTATTAGCAAAAGCTGAAAAACTTATTTTAGACAATACTAAACATATTGATACTAAAGAAGAGTTTTACAAATTCTTTGCTAAAGATGAAGAAGGTGCAAAAGCTCCAGGTTTTGCATTAACTCATTGGAATGGAGATGCTGAACTTGAAGCTAAAATCAAAGAAGATTTAGGTGTAACTATTCGCTGCCTACCATTTGCAGAAGCTGGTAAAGTAGGTAAATGTGCATTTACCGGAGAACCATCAAAACAAAGAGCTTTATTTGCAAGAGCATACTAGTACATAATAAACACAATAAAAGAACCGCATAATGCGGTTCTTTTTTAACAAGCAAAGATGCTAAACAACTCCTGCACTAGCCTCATTGTAATTAGCTAAGGCAATAAATAAGTTTTTATACCTACTATCGCCAGAAACTTCAATCACCTCTAAACCATAATGAGCCGGATTAAAGCTTTTAGCATCTTTATAAGAAGGGAACTCAAACTCCAGCAAGTGGTCGATTTTTGAAGCATTTGACTTAAAGAAGTCTAAATCTGTTTTAAGCTCAGAAAACTTCATTTTAAAACGCTGTTTAAAAACAGGCGGTAAGTTTTTAAATGAGTATTCTGCGATATCTGAATCTAAGTTAATTTCATACTCAAACTCATCATCTTCATTAAATTTAGCTGTAAAAATCCACTGTTCATCACTTTTTCTTAAACGAAAAGATGACCTCTTAATATCAACCAAATTAGCTAGCAGATTACCTGAGAGAAGATCCACAATCTGTTCTTTTTCCTCTTCTAAAGCAGGAATAGATAGCTTTTTATTCTGCTCATTAAAGAAAATTTTCCATTCATAGCTAAGAAAATCAAAACTAACGACTACTAATTGAGAAAGAAAGTAATATTGATTAATTTCTACTTCTTTCACACCGTTAGGGCTAATAGCTTCTTGCTTATCAAGAAAGTCTTTAGCAGCTTGAACTCCGCCTTTAAAAATAAATTTACGTTCTATTTCTTTAGCCATTATACATACCTATATTAAGAGTTAAGAAAAAAATGTGACTATACAACCAGCAAAGTATAACCATAAAGTATAAAAAAATCAATATATTAACAAAATAAAAAGCAGCTTTGATTAGCTGCTTTTTCTGTCTTTGCACTATGCTTTAGCTTTAGTAGTTTTTTTACTATTCATATGTAAAAGGTTAAAAGCTTGTAGATCAACTTCAAAGCTGTGAGACTCCTCATCAGAGAAAATTCTTTTAACAAGTTTTTTCTCAGCTAGAACATTTAGCATAAATAAATCTTTTTTATAATCTTCTTCTTTTGAGTATTGTTCTTTACAAACATCGATACTTTGAGGTTGACCACTTAAAAAGTCTAAATATTCTGGCTTTAATGCGGCAAGTTTTGACTCAAACTCTTCTTTTTTCATATACATCATGAAAATGAATAGGAATAGAAGTGAAAAGATTAGAATGTTTAATAGTAGTGAAACAGCTGTACAATATGTGATTAATTCTAATGAACTACCTTTAAAAGCAATTGCAACAATACCAACAATGTAGCTACCTACATAAGAGTACACAATTAAAAATGCCAATACTTTTGCTAATTTTGCTAAAGCACCATTTAGCATTGCAAAATCAACTGTTAAATTTCTAAGTGAAAAGATAGAATGCATAATATTTTCCTTTTATTTATTATTTTATTTATTATTTTTTTTATTATATTACCATGAAAAG
>DMEM01000093.1 GCA_003450915.1 Alphaproteobacteria bacterium | reverse complement strand
CACTATAAATAACTGTAGCAGAATTTGAAAAGTCTTTTGCTAATCTATTAGCATCCGTTGCATCCTCAGTATTTTTTTTAATATACTCATTAGATTCTAAATCAATAGATCCTGTTTTAACACCGTTTGCCTGAGTTCCTTGATGTACATTCAAGTTTAAATTAGTATCAAATATGTTTGTATATATATTTTTTTTAATTCTATCTTGAGTTATCGTAGAATCTGTAGAGTTTTCTGTATAAACTAAATTTTCAAAGTTTTTATTAACCTTTTCTATATAGTTCTTTTTCTCATCTATATATTTTCTTTTATAAACTTCATTTTCTTGAAAAGCCTGTTGAGCTGCAAGTGTTGACACAATTGAAACACCTATAATAATCCCCATCATAAATGGAGCAACACCACCAGATATTTTTGATAATTTATGTTCTAACATGCTTTTTCCTTATTTTTCTTTTTTATAACTTTATTACATTTTACCATTTTCTTGGAAAGAGTAGTATCCTTCTTTACCAATAATAATGTGATCAATAACAGAAAGTTCTTGATCAACCATCATCAAAGCTTGCTGAAAACTCATTGTAAAGTTTAAATCCTGAGGTGATGGTGCGGGATCTCCTGAAGGATGGTTATGGCATAGTACAACCCCAACAGCTTGTTGTAGCAAAATAGATTTAATAATTTCTCTTGTTGACACTGCAGAACTATTAACACTACCTTGAAACAGCATTTGAGCCTTAATTAAAAAGCCCTTTGCATCATAAGTTATAACCCACATTTCCTCACTTGTTTTATGTGCAAGTAAAGTTTTAAGGAATTTAATTAGCTTTGGATATTCCCCAATATTAACTTTTTCTGATTTTGCTAAACTTTTTTCAGAGCCAATAAGCAAAGCTTGAGCTACTTTTAAATCAAAAGCAACTTTTTGCCCTACGCCATTTACTTTTGTTAATTCAAAATCATTAGCATGCAGTACATTATATAAGTTTCCAAAGTGAGAAATAAGCTCTTTGGCAAGTGGCTTTACATCTCTTCTAGGCAAGCTATTAAATAAAAATAGCTCTAAAAGTTCATACTCTTGCAGCCCATCAAGCCCTGCATTTAAAAATCTTTCTCTTAGCCTATCTCTATGTCCTAACTGATGTTTATCAACCATTGTCAGCAAAGCTTTCTTTATTTTTTATAAGGTGGTTTTAAATAATTTTTTTCAGATACTGTCAAAATTTCACAGCCATCATCTGTAACAACAATTGTGTGTTCAAATTGAGCTGATTTTTTAGAGTCCTTTGTTACAACTGTCCAATTATCACCAAGAGTATAGTTATCTTTAGTTCCCTGATTAATCATTGGCTCAACTGTAAATATCATACCAGCCCTTAAACGACAGTCCTGGCTAGGATCCTTAGGATCATAATTTAATACTTGTGGATTTTCATGAAAAACTTGGCCTATGCCATGTCCACAGTAATTCTCAACAACACCATAGCCTAAATCATTTGCATAATCATAAATAGCTGCACCAACATCAGATAAATAAGCACCTGATTTAACCTGATCAATACCAGCCATCATAGAATGGTAAGCTGCATCTATTAACATTTTATCTTCTTTTGAAACATTTCCAATTGTAAACATTCTAGAATGGTCACCATACCAACCATCAACAATTACAGTAACATCAATATTTACAATATCACCATCTTTAAAAACATCTGCATCACAAGGAATACCATGACAAATCACTTCATTTACACTTGTACAAATAGATTTTGGAAAACCATGATAGTTTAAAGGAGCTGCTTTGTGTCCTCTTGTTGCAATCCACTCTACAGCCAAATCGTCAATTTCAAGAGTTGACACCCCTGGCTTAATAAAGTCTGTTAAATAGTCTAATAAATCAGCTGCTACTTTACACGCAACTCTCATTTTTTCAATTTGAATTTTATTCTTTGGTTTCACTTTTACCAATGCTTTTTTTGCCATGTTATGCTTTCTAATTATCTTAATTTTTAGTTATTTTAGTCATATACTGAGAATTATATCAACTTTAGGTTAACATTTCAAAGTTTTTATAAAAAAAGAGAGCCTTTCGACTCTCTTTTTTATAATTTATCAGCATCTTAAAGAACTGTATCACCAGATGCATCTAGAATATCAATATCACTTTGTACAAATAAAGTACCTTCATTTGCAAAATTAAGTATTTGATATTGGATTCCATCAACTGTAGTAGTTCCACCTGCTGCATTCATAATTTCAGTAGTTGTTTTATCTGCTAGGTTAACTTTATCATCATCGCCAGAACCAAAAACATTACCTTTAATAATTATTTCATTACTTTGAGCTGTTGATAGTAAGTCTGCTATATCCATATGAATAACTTCACCTGCATAGCTATTAGTCATATCAAATTCTTCAACACCTGAAACATCTATGCTGTGTCCAACTAATGAGTCAGAGAAGTTAAAATGGTTACCATTAGATGAATTAGAATTTGTAATTTTAACAGTATCATAACCTGAGCCACCATCTACAACTGCATCATCATTATCAATAAGCAATGTGTCCGTTCCACCCATACCATAAAGACTATCAGAACCCTTACTTCCGTCTAATGTGTTAGA
Organism: Alphaproteobacteria bacterium; assembly: GCA_003450915.1. GTDB lineage: Bacteria > Pseudomonadota > Alphaproteobacteria > UBA1280 > UBA12223 > UBA12223. The sequence goes on along the minus strand of DMEM01000093.1, from coordinate 331 downwards.
TCCAGAATCACCTTTTAACACATCATTAAAGTTTGAACCTTGTAAGTTTTCAACTTGAACTAATATATCATTTTGAGCATAGCCCCAGTTAGTATTTCCACCTTCTAAGTCAACATTAACTGCAGAAGTTGATCTAGCGTAAGAAACAGTATCTGAACCTTCTCCACCTAAAATAATATCCTTACCGCTACTTGAGTAAATAAGGTCATCACCTAAGTAACCATTAACGTTTGTTTTTACTCCATCTTCAGCAATAATAACATCGTTATATTCTGTACCTACAATTTCTTTAAAGCCATCAGCTACATCTTTAAAACCGTTACCTTTATCA
>DMEM01000196.1 GCA_003450915.1 Alphaproteobacteria bacterium | reverse complement strand
ATGGTTAAAAAAAATGAAAAGATATTTATAAAAAACATTTCCAGGAGAAAAACATTATGAACCAAGAACAAAAAGTAATTCTAACTGGTATCAAACCCACAGGCATGCCTCACCTAGGAAACCTATGCGGTGCGATCAAGCCAATGGTTGAATTTATTAACCAGAAACAAGATAATGAAACTATTTACTGTTTCATACCTGATATTCACGCTTTAAACGGTGGTTTAGAGCCAGCTAAAATTAGAGAATACTCTTATGGATTAATCGCAACTTATTTAGCTTGCGGCATGGATCCATCAAAAGTTATTATGTTCCGTCAATCAGCAATCCGTCAACACGCTGAACTAGCAACTCTATTAACACCAATCACACCAAAAGGCATGATGAACCGAGCTCACTCATATAAAGCTGCTGTTGATAAGAATAAATATAAATTCATAAAGGAAGATCAAAATACAGCCAACCTAATTGAGTTCATGGAACAAAACAAAGAATACGCCAAAGAAACTAATCAGCCATATGAAGTACAGGAAATGATTAGCAAACAAATTGACGACATGACTAATTTACGACTTGACGCTGGCATCAACATGGGTCTATACACATACCCTATTTTAATGGCGGCAGATATTTTACTATATCACACGAATACGGTTCCTGTTGGTAAAGACCAAATCCAACATATTGAAATGACTCGTGACTTGGCTAACTCATTTAATACTCGTTATTCTCCTACATTTACAATGCCTGATTATGAGTCTAAAGATGATGCTCCAGAAATTTCAGGTTTAGATGGTCGTAAAATGAGTAAATCTTATGGTAACCATATTCCAATTTTCTGTAATGAAATGGAACTAAAAGGTTATATTAAGAAAATCATTACCGATTCAGCAAAACCTGAAGAACCTAAAGATGTAGAAAACTCAACTCTAGTTCAACTATATGAACTATTTGCCGATGAAGCTAAAACAGCAGATTATAAAGAGCGTTTAGCAAAAGGTGGTTTTGGTTATGGTGATGCAAAACAAGAGCTATTTGATGTTATTAATAATGACCTGGCTCCAAAAAGAGAAATCTACAACGAACTAATGGCAAACCGTAAAAAGCTAGAAGAAATTCTACGAGAAAACGAAGAACAAGCTCGCCGAGTCGCAGAAAAGACAATGCGTAAAGTTAGAAAAAAAATGGGATTAGTTGACGTTATTTAAAATAACTGAAACAAAAAAATTAAAATAAAAATTTAAAAACTATTTGTCATCCTGAACTTGATTCAGGATCTCGAGATAATAAAATGAGATGCTGAAATAAATTCAGCATGACGTTTTCAGAAAAAGAGGATAAAAGAAATGTTAGATAAATACGATGCACAAACTGCAGAACAAAAACACTATCAAAATTGGTTAGAAAAAAAATACTTTGAGCCAAAAATGAACGACAAAGAAGGCTTTGCGATTATGATGCCTCCTCCAAACGTTACAGGTAGCCTACACTTAGGCCATGCTTTAGATAATACTCTACCTGATATTTTAACTCGTAGAGCACGCATGAGAGGCTTAGATGCCATTTATCAACCTGGTAAAGACCATGCTGGTATTGCAACTCAAATGAAAGTTGTTGAAAAATTAGCTAACGAAGGTATTAGCAAAGATGACCTAGGCCGCGAAGAATTCTTAAAAGAAGTTTGGAAATGGAAAGAAGAATCTGGCGATACAATTTCAAACCAAATGCAAAAGCTTGGTGTTTCTGCAGCTTGGGATCGTGAAAAATTCACAATGGATGAAGACCTATCAGAAGCTGTACATGAAGTATTTACAAAACTATACGCTAAAGGGTTAATTTACAAAGGTAATCGTCTTGTAAACTGGGATACTGTTCTGCAAACTGCAATTTCAGACATTGAAGTAAACCATAAAGAAGTTAAAGGCTCATTTTGGTATATTGAATACCCAATTAAAGATTCTGATGAAAAATTAATTATTGCAACTACTCGTCCTGAAACTATGCTTGGTGATACAGCTCTTGCTGTTAACCCAAATGATGAACGCTTTAAACACCTTATTGGTAAATTTGCTATTTTACCTTTAGTAGGTAGAGAAATTATTATTGTTGGTGATGAACACGCTGACATGGAAAAAGGAACTGGTGCTTTAAAAATCACTCCAGCTCATGACCATAACGACTTTGAAGTTGGTAAACGTCATAACTTAGAAATGATTAATATTCTAAACAAAGATGGTTCAATTAATGCAAACGGCGGTAAGTATGAAGGCTTAGACAGATTTGATGCTCGTAAACAAATTATTGCTGATCTAGAAGAATCTGGTCAACTAGTTAAAACTGAAGACCACACACACGAAGTTGGCTTTGCTGAACGTGGTGGACAAATCGCTGAACCATTCTTAACTGAACAATGGTATGTTAAAACTCAACCTCTTGTTGACAATATTTTAAAAGCAATTGACAATGAAGAAGTTGAATTTGTTCCTGCAAACCAAAAGAAAATTGCCCTAAACTGGCTTACTAATAACCAAGACTGGTGTATTTCTCGTCAACTATGGTGGGGTCACCAAATCCCTGCATGGTATAACCCTGAAGACAAAACAGATATTTTTGTTGGTAAAGAAGAAGACGCTCCAGCAGATTGGGTACGTGATGAAGATGTTTTAGACACATGGTTCTCATCTGCATTATGGCCAATGGCTACACAAGGCTGGCCTCATAAAACTCCAGAAATGGATAAATTCTACCCAGGGCATGCTATTATGCCAGGTGTTGATATTTTATTCTTCTGGGTTATTAGAATGCTGATGATGTCAATCGAATTTACAGGAAAAGTTCCATTTAAAACTATTTACCTACACGCTTTAGTGCTTGATGGTAACGGTCAAAAAATGTCTAAATCAAAAGGTAATGGTATTGACCCTCTAGATGTTGTTAATGAATACGGTGCTGATGTTCTACGTTACACATTAGCAACTCAAGCAGCTCCAGGTCAAAACTTAAGAGTTTCTCCAACACTATTAAATGGTTCAAGAAACTTTTCAACTAAATTATTCAACGCATCTAAATATGCAATGATGAATGATGCTACATTTGACCCAGAATTTACAGATAAAGATGTTAACCATGAGTTAAACAAATGGATCTTAGCTGAATTTTCTAAAGCATTAAAAGAAGCTAACGCTGGTTTAGACACATTCAGATTTAATGATTACTGTGCTGGAGTTTATAACTTTACATGGAATATTCTATGTGACTGGTACTTAGAGTTAACAAAACCAATTATGCAAGGTGATGATGAAGCTCTTAAAGTTGAAACTCGTAAAACTTTAGGTATGATTCTAGAGGCGACTTTAAAACTTATCCACCCTGTAATGCCATTTATTACTGAAGAAATTTGGCAAGAGTTAACTGCAGGTAAAGCAGGTGAATCAATTATGATCGCTTCATGGCCTGAAGCTTTTGCTATTGATACAACTGCCCAAAAAGAAATTAACATTCTTGTTGATGTTGTTTCAGCGATCCGTGCTTTAAGATCTGAAGTTAAAGTTCCTGTTAAAGAAAAATTTGCAGGCTTTACTCGTTCAGCAAACCCTGAACAACAAGCAATTGTAAACAAATATCAGTCAACTATCGAATTTTTAGCTAAAATCATAAGCTTAAAACCAATCGATAGAGATACAACAAAAACTGATGGTATTACAGTAGTTGACGGTTTTGAAATTATTTTACCTCTAGAAGGCATTGTTGATTTTGAAGCTGAGAAAAAACGTCTTGAAAAAGAAATTGCTAAAGTTCAAATTGAAGCTAATAAACTTTCAGGTATGCTTAATAATGAAAAATTCATTAGTAAAGCTAAGCCAGAATTAGTTGAACAGCGTAAAGCAGAATACGCAAAAGTAGAAGCTGATCTTAATAAACTAAAAGCAGTTTTAGAAAACATGTAAGATATTTATTTAAAATACCATCTTTTTAAAGGTGGTATTTTTTGATAAGAATAATAACAGGAGAATAAAAATGAAAGCTTTTTTCAAGAAAATTATCGATATTTTAAAAATCGTGGGCTTATTTATTAAACGAGTAATAAAAAAGATTTTAAACTTTTTTGTTAGAACCTTATATATCTTTATAGCCATTGGTTATATTGCTGCAATTGGAACAGTATATTACTCTCAAGATTATATTAAAGAATATAATGAGCAGGCTATTTATTATGCCGGGCAAGCTAGTTCTGGATATAAATCATATGAAGCTGTTAGAAATATTGACAAAATAGTAAAACAAAAACTAAATGAACGTTATAAAACTGCAGAAAAAAATATTTCATCATCTATAAAAAATATAAATGAGAAAAAACTAGCCCAAGAATTACTATTTGGTAAGAAAATTGAAAAGACTTCTTTTGTTAAAGATATTAAATCTGAAGTTAAGTCTAGTTTTGAAATAGATATATCTAAAGAAATCAAATCTACTATTAGCCAACAACCTTCACACCCTATTTTAGTAAAAATAGCTGACTTATTTGCTTCTGGCAAACTAACTCAAATGGTTCTTATATTATTATCATTCCCATTCTTATCACCAATTGTTCTAGCTTGTGTAGTTTTAAGCATTATGAGTAAGAAGTATCTTAAATACTTTTCTAACCCAAATGAGGCTAACTACATAAACATGGTACCATCACTTTATATTGTTAATATGGTTTTAGCATTTGTAGCTGTTACAGTATTTTATTTTAATGCCAATATTGGTTTAGCAGTTGCAGCCATCGCTCATTTACTATTTATTTTAAAAGTATTTAATGGTATTCGACTAAAAAATATTGGACATTGCACATCTTGTAATCAAGCATTTCCAGATGAAATGGAAGAAATTAAAAAGATTAAAGAGCAGGTAAAACCTAAAAGCAAAAAGAAAACTAAATAATACATAAAGAAAGCCAGCTAAACGCTGGCTTTTATACTATCGATTATCGCTGCTTTTTGAGCGACCTCTAAAAAAGCCACCAACTTCATTATTAGACAAATAGCAAATATGACTAGAAATAACTAATTGACGAGCCGTTTCCTCATCTTTAACATCAGGGACAATCTTATACAGCGATATTGGATAAACCACCACATACCACTCATCTTCTTCTAAAAATTCAAGCCATGAATCATAACTAGTTTTTTTACCATTGCTTTTATAAACATAACTTTTGTTTTTCTCATTTTTAAGACCTATAGCATCATGACAATTATCACAAAATTCACAATCAATTGTGTTAGTACAATGTGTTAAAGATCTTAAGGTCTCTTCAGCCCTGCTTTTCGATAAAGGTTTAGTCTCTCCTTTTTTTAGAAAAATAGCATTGCCATTTTCATCCGTCCATGCACCCAAAAGACCTAGCCCTTCTGTAAATTGCATATCAAGCTCCGTAAAAATGTATTTTTATCAAGGTATCCAGTATGTATGTAAAACAAAGCAAGAGTTAATAATTAACACTATCAAAAGATAAAAGCCAGACTCTGCCTGGCTTTTGTATTAAATATACTTATTATCGTTTTCTGTACCTTGACATATATAATAAGTTAGCTACATTTCCAACAGTAGAGTAATATCTTACACTACCTGTTAACTCTCCATTTGATCTATCAATAGAAGCATCCAAGTCATCAAATATACTTTTTAAATTGCTAACTCCTGCTGTAGTGGTTGCAACAACAATCACATATTCAGCACAATCTGATTCATCGACAACACAAACAGGTGGACTCGCAGAAGAAGACGTAAAATCAGATACCTTATAAAGTCTATATTGTAAATACCCACTCGACTTTACCATCCCATTAATAACACTAGACTTTAAGGATGTAGAAGTGTTTATTTCTGCTGATATATAAGGCCCATTCCATGTAGATAACCCATCTCTATTTGTTACAATTGCTTCAGCATATGTTGTAACCCCGTCCCCAGTCATAGGAATCTGTTCAAAAGTGTCTAAATAATAAGCCTCTGAAGCTTTTGCAAACTCCTCTAATGTTTGTCTATACATTTCTGTTTTAGATTTTTTAATAGCACTATACAATGCGGCACCTGAAATAACAGATAGAGCTCCAAAAATTGCCAAAGCAATTCTGGCGTCAAGCCCGAACATCGCACCTTTGGCAGTTTGTACTCTACTCGCTTGATGACCTTCGACTAACCTAAAGGTAAGTCTACGGAAGCTCTCTAAAAACAGTTTCCCAAACTGTTTTTTACACGCTCGACTTTCAAGCCCAAACATCGCACCTTTATTACTTAACATTATTTACCCTCTAGTTTTTGAATTTCTTGTTGTTTTATTTCAGATTCTGTTAAATTTTTTATAAATCTATCATATACATAGTAGCACGAAAATTTATTAAGCTCTATCGATTTTAATTTAAAGCCATTGTATGTAAGAACTTTTTGTAAATAGCTGTGATTATAATACACTCCAATAAGATTAAATAGAATAAAGACAAAAGCATAATTAGCAAAATAATTACCAAAATCAAAAGTTAGATAATTTAGAACAAAAATATAATAAACCAGAAAATAACAAGTCATTTTAAACATTAATTTAGCTAATGGAGCGATTATCATTAAAAAGACAACTAAATATCTTAACCAATCGATATAACTTGAATATTCAATAAAATAAAATGTTTGGGAAATACTTACAGCAATATAAATTAATGAAAGTAGCATTAAATAATTATTAAAACCTTTATAGCAAGTTCTTTCATTAGAGCTAAGTTCTGTAACATCTGTAATCCAAAACCAATCGGTTATGAAGCTAACAATCTTTGTTAGCCTTTCATCATAGTCCCAAGTTTTTTCGTATAGGTTTTTAGCTCTTTCAAATTTATAGTTTAGATAGGCCATTTTTTAAAAAACTTTCTTAATTATTTGTATATGTTCTGGTAGTAGAGAATTATATTTTTTATCCATTAGCTCTTCTTTACTAACCCAAGCAAGTTCAGAATGCTCGTCATTAAGCACTACTTCTTGAGCATTATCTAAAGGCTCAACTAAATAAGAATAAACTAAACGATAAGCATCTTCAGCTCCACTTTTCATTGTTATAGCTCTAACAGATAATTCTTTAACAATTTTAACATCTAGATTAGTTTCTTCTTTTGATTCTCTAATAACTCCATCAATTGGAATTTCAGTATATTTAACTTTCCCCGCAGGTACACACCAAACACCTGGCGCAACTTTACAATCCTTAGATCTTTTAGCAAGTAAAACTTTACCATCTTTTTTTTAGACTACTTCAACTGATACTCTATAATTTTGATAACTCACATTATTCTCCACTATTTTTATTTTCTAATAACTTTAACATAAAAAATGCATAAAAAAAAGAGTCCTAAACTTATGACTCTTTTTTTATAAAAACTACTCTGCTTTTTTTTCTTCTAAATCTAAAGGGCTATCTTCAGACTCTTTTTTTTCTGGTTTAATTTCTTTAGATATATTATCAGTAAGAGACCAAACTAATGCAACAACCCATGCAATACCAGACCATCCTAGCAATACGTTTAAGGCAAAAATAGCCTTAAAATTATTATGTTTACGCCCATAAGCAACTGCTGACGGAAACAAATAACACAAAATTGAAAAAACTATATACATAAGACCCATAGCATAAGCTAAAAAATAATCAAAAAATGACTCCATAAACTAATATCCTTTATTTTAATAAATAACATAACTAACATTGTAACACAAATAAGTTGTAAAAAAAAGAGCCCTCAAATGAGAACTCTTTTTTTATATTTAATAAGTAGCTTAAATTATTTAACTGCTAATTTACCACCAGCTTTTTCGATTTTCTCGATAGCTGATTTAGTTGCTGCAGTTGCTTCAATTTGTAGAGCTACTGTAACTTCACCGTTACCTAGAACTTTAAGACCATCTTCGATTTTCTTGATGATTTTAACTTCTTTTAGGTATTCTGCTGTAATTGTTGCTTTAGCATCAATTCTACCAGCATCAACAAATCTTTGTAGATCTGCAATATTGATAGTAGCGTAGTTTGTTGTGAAGTTGAAGTTATTGAAACCTCTTTGAGGAAGTCTTCTGTATAGAGGGTTTTGACCACCTTCAAAACCTAGCATTACTTTACCGCCAGATCTTGCGCCTAAACCTTTTTGACCTCTTGTAGAAGTTTTACCCATACCAGAGCCTTCACCACGACCAACACGCTTACCAGTAGGTCTAGCGCCTTGATTATCACGAATTTCGTTTAATTTCATTTTCTAAGACTCCTTAATTACTTAGCTGTGTAAGCTGTGTATTCAGCTTCATCAACTACTACAGTTAAGTGGTGTACTTTTTGTTGCATACCACGTGCAGCTGGAGTATCTGCTAGCTTAACAATTTTGTTAAGTTTACCTAAGCCCATGCCCTTAATAGTAGCTTTTTGGTCTTTAGGTCTAGCGATAGTACTCTTAACTTGCTTAACATAAAAGAATGTTACTTTTTTCTCAGTCATTTTTACTATCCTCTACTCTGCAGCTTCTTCAGCTGTGTTTGATTTAGCAAAGCCTAGATCTGAAACTTTCTTACCTCTTTTTGAAGCAACCATTCTAGGTGTTTCAAATTTAGAGAAAGCGTCAAATGTTGCTCTAATCATGTTATATGGGTTGTTTGAACCTAATGATTTAGCAACGATATCTTTCATACCCATAGCTTCAAAAACTGCTCTCATTGGACCACCGGCAATAATACCAGTACCTGATGGAGCTGGTCTCATAATAACCTTAGCACCACCGAAGCGACCTTCCATGTGATGATGGATAGTTCTGTTGTCCTTCATAGCAACTTTAACCATTGTTTTCTTAGCAGAATCTGTAGCTTTTTTAACTGCTTCAGGAACTTCTTGAGCCTTACCTGAACCAAAACCTACTTTACCTTGCTCATCACCAACTACAATTAGTGTTGAGAAGCTAAATCTTCTACCACCTTTAACAACTTTAGCAACTCTTCTTGTTGCAACTAACTTATCTACATAAGTCTTGTTATCGCGTTCTATAGCCATTTCTTACTTTTCCTTATACTTAGAATTGAAGACCGCCAGAACGCGCTGCATCAGCTAAAGCTTGGATTCTACCGTGGTAAACGAATCTACCTCTATCGAAGAATACTTCTTTAACACCTGCTTCAATTGCACGTTTAGCTACTAATTCACCAACTTTAACCGCTGCTTCTGTTGATGCAGTAGATTTAAGATCTTTCTTAAGTTCTTTATCTACTGTAGAAGCTGACGCTAAAGTCACACCTTTGTTATCGTCGATAACTTGTGCGTAAATATGTTCATTTGAACGGAATACGCTTAAACGCAGTCTAGAGCTAACAGCTTTAGATTTAACAGCATTTCTGTTTCTGCGTGCACGACGTTGATTTCTATTTTCTATCATTTTCATAAAACCTTTATAATTAGAATAATCAAATTAATGACTATTTCTTCTTACCTTCTTTACGAACAATGTGCTCTTCTTTGTACTTGATACCTTTACCTTTATAAGGCTCTGGTTTTCTCCAAGCACGCACATCTGCTGCAAATTGACCAACTCTTTGTTTATCAGCACCAGTAATTGTAATTTCGTTACCTTTAACCTCAACTTTAAGGTCTGAAGGAATTTCCATTTCTACTGGGTGTGAAAAAGCAAGAGATAAATCAAGCTTATTACCTTTAACTGCTGCACGATAACCAACACCGTTAATTTCTAGAACTTTTGTAAAGCCTTCTGAAACACCTTTAACCATGTTAGCAACCATTGCTCTTGATAGACCCCAGAAAGCTTTAGCTTGCTTAGAAGTAGTACCTAGAGTGAAAACGATTTCGTTTTCTTCAATAGCTGTTTTAATTTCTGCAGGAACCGTAAATTGCAGCTCACCATTTTTACCCTTAACAGTAAGTTCACGACCTACTACATTTGCTTCAACGCCTTGAGGCATTGCAACTGGGTTTTTTCCAACTCTTGACATTATTAGTCTCCTAAATTTGATTTGTAATTAGAAGATAGTGCAAAGCACTTCGCCACCTAAGTTCTTAGCTTGAGCTGCTTGACCAGTCATAACACCAAATGATGTTGACACGATAGCTACGCCTAAACCGTTTCTTACTTGTGGAAGTTCTTTACTACTACTGTATTGTCTTAAACCAGGCTTTGAAACTCTTTTAATTTCGTTCATTACTGGTTTACCATTATAGTACTTAAGCTCTGCTTCAAAAGCTTTGTGACCATTTAACTCAGCGTCTTTAACAGAACGAAGGTAACCTTCTTCTACTAAAACAGCTAAGATTGAGCCCTTAACTTTAGATGCAGGAACTAATACTGTTTTTTTGCTTGCTTGTTGACCGTTTCTAATACGAGTCAGCATATCTGCAATTGGATCAGTCATTGACATAATCGATATCCTTTTATTAGTTAATATTTGATTGCAATTTTGTACTTTTTTTAATAATCCTTATAATCAATTTAAAGCATAAATGCTACTGACTAAAAAGAACATTAACATAGCGTATTACCACTACAAATACTCCATTACAGTCTGCATTATAAGGATTTTGAAAGAAAAATCAAGTAAATTCTTATATTTCTTAAAGTTTTATTTTTTTAGTTCAGCTATTTAAACAAAAAAAGAGGGGCGCCTAAAGCACCTCCTCTCGAAAACATTAAAAATAAATTTTTAATTCTTTACACAAACTCCCAAAAGCAGTAGCCTGCGCCTCACACTCATCCTCACTCAAACTAGAAACATCCAAGGCCAACAGCTGGTTGCGACTATCAAACAAAGACTGCAAAACTTCATCAGCATTTGATCTCTCTCTTGTTGACTCTGATAAATCATCAATAAGAGCATGATAAAACCATAGATTATTATCTAAAATCAACAGTTCTCTAGCCTTGATTTGCTCTTTCATGGCTAGCTTAGATTTTCTATCCCTCTCTTCAAGAATTTTATTTTCCTCTTCAAGCTCATCATTATAATGACGTCGCCTAGCCTTTCCATTAAGAAAGATATAAGCCAGAGCCACGACAACTACTATAATCAAAAGCCAGAAAAAAGCTCTTAAAATGTACCCCATAAAACCTCCCAGTCTCAAACTAACGCAGATGCAGCATAGTAACCACACGGCCCAAAAAACCTCTCTTCTCTCCAACTTTAAAGTATTTCATTGCCTCACAGGGAACATCGCCCTTTGTATAAGGAACCCGCCTAATCCTTTTTGTGACAATAGTTGCATGCAGTCTCATATTCTCCCCAATCTATCACTCTCTTTAATTTAAGAGCTTCAAAACAGTAGAGCAAGAACCTAGTTCAACTCTGCGCTAGCGGGCTGCACCATAAAGTTTTCAGCAAGGCCACTAACCCTTGCTATAGCTATATAAATAAAGCAACGGTTAAAAGGCCCGCTCAATAAGCGGAAAATATATTAAGTTATATTATTATAAAGCCAACCAAGATTTTTTAACTAACAACAAAAAAGCCAGGTATAAAACCAGGCTTTTAATTCGAAAAACTAAATATTAAATATTCCAGGTCGGACTTGCCACAAAACAAGACAACAGCGTAGACTCTTTCTCATACTTTTGCTTTAAGCATTTAGCAGACTGAAAATCTCCATTAATTATAATTTCAGGCTTATTTGTTGCAAGCCATTCATTATATGTTGGAGATAAAAACCCCTCATCATCACATTTAATCTTCAACAAATAACCTGAACCTTCTTCACCTCCTGCGTACAAAGAACACTCTTGCAAACCATTAATCGTTTCAACCTGCAAAGTATTGTGACATGCAAAATCGTCAACATCGATACCAAAAAGCTCTTGATAAATAACTCCGAAAGCAAGCAAACCAATCATTAATAAAAAAGCACAATTAATCTCATTACTATCGGCATCCAAAACGGCTAAAATCATAATCAACCTCTCTTAATAAAAAACTTTACAACTTTTAATTTGGTATAAACAATATAAGCACAGGAATCTTAAAATTCAAGAATAAAAAAACCTGGCATAAAACCAGGCTTTTAATTCGAAATACTACACTCATCATAAAACATCTACAATGAGCATATCTCCCTCATCAAATAAAACAAAACTATTACCATGCTCAGGTTCATTACGTATAACAACCATATCCTCCTTAAGCATGGACTCTTTAATTTGCCAATCCCATGCTTCAGGCGGAACATACTGCTCAAAGCCGACAGCTCTTAGCTTTTTTATTTCATCAGGAAGAATAAACCAATTCTTCTCTCTGAAATCAGTATCAACCCCCCTCTTAATATCTTGACGACATTCTTCTTGCTCTTTAATAGCATTTTTCTTCCGAATGTCGCTACACGACTTGACCTCCGCCAAGCAGAAAAGAATAAATAAAACAATGCAGGCAATTCCTGCATTGATCAAAACGGCATTAACAGTATCAATTGTATTCATAACTAAACAACCCTGTGCTAGCGGGTGCTCCGTAAAGTTTTCAGACAGGCCACTAACCCCGTCTATAGCTATTTACAATAGCGGAATTAGAAGTCTATTCTCTTTAAGTAAGAAAAGACATAAATAGTTATACTTTTATAGCCCCAAACCTTAATTTTTCACTGACAAACAACAAAAAAAACACATCGCATAAAGCGATGTGTTTTTTATTTACTTAATATTAAATAGTTTTAGATGATATTTTGACTTTATCAACTAGCAAAGTGTAGATCCCCTACACAATTTAGAGAATAAAAAAAGAGTTCGTATAAACGAACTCTTTTTATAATATGAGATAAAGTGAGATTTTGGAATAAAAGTTTTATTTTTTATAGCCTGTAGCGTAGTAAACTACGGTATAAGGTTTTAAAAAATGAAAATCTTACCCAAAATACCCTTTATTACCAAGATGATTTTGTAAAACCAGGTAGTTCACCATTTGCAGCCATTTGTCTGAACTTGTTACGGCAAATACCAACAGCTCTGAATACACCATGTGGACGACCTGTTAGGGCACATCTGTTTACAACACGTACTTTAGAACCATCTTTAGGCATTTTATTTAAAGTATCTCTTGCTTCAATTTTTGCATCAAAAGAAGCTGTTTCGCTTGAAATAATAGCTTTTAATTCTGCTCTTTTAGCTGCATCTTTAGCAACTTGAACTCTTCTTTTTTCGTCTCTTACTGGAACGCATTTTCTAGCCATAATTAAGCTCCTTTTTTGATTCTAAATGGCATACCGAAAGCTTTAAGAAGCTCTAGTGCCGCGTTATCATCTTTAGCAGATGTTGCAATAACGATATCCATACCACGGATGTTATCAACTTTATCAAAGTCTACTTCTGGGAAGATTAGCTGTTCTTTAATACCTAAAGCGTAGTTACCTCTACCATCAAATGACTTAGCAGATACACCTTCAAAGTCTCTAACACGAGGAAGAGCAATCACGATTAATCTTTCTAAGAATTCGTACATTCTTTCGCCACGTAGAGTAACTTTACAACCTACAGGCATGCCTTCTCTTAGTTTGAATCCAGCGATTGACTTTCTAGCTTTTGTTACAACAGGCTTTTGACCTGAAATAAGTGTAAGATCTGAAACAGCGTCTTGTAGTAATTTCTTATCTGTTGCTGCTTGACCAATACCCATGTTAAGAACGATTTTTTCTAGTTTTGGAAGTTCGTTAGGATTTTTAACGCCTAACTCTTTTTGTAATGCTGTACGAATTTCCGACTCGTAAAGCTTCTTAAATCTAGCCATTGCTAATTTATTCCTTTTGGTTAATTATAATTTGTTTATTTCTCGAAAAAACATAGTTTTCTCGATACTAGTCCTGATTATAAGCATTTTTTCAAAAAAATCAACTACTTTTTTACTTTAGCGTTCAGATTTTTCGATATACATTTGATTATCTGCTAGTTTTAGCAATTCTTCTATATCTTTTGTATCTTCTGGATAGCTTGCTAAACCTATTGAAGCCGAAATTTCTATTAAATCTTCTTTATATGAGATAGCTTTTTCAATTTCATTTATAATCAGTTTAATTTTTAATTCTGCTGATTTTTTATCTTCACCTAAAAGAAGAATGCAGTATTCATCTCCACCTAGCCTTGTTAAAACTGACTTATTTGGAAACGCATTTTTTAATCGCCTTGCGGTCTCTTCTAAAACAAAGTCTCCTGCTTCATGTCCGTAAGTATCATTTACCGGTTTAAATTTATTCAAATCAATAAAGAATAAACTCAAGTTTTCATAATCATTAGATGCGTCTTTTAAAGCAGTCATAAAACCATTTCTATTCAATAAACCTGTTAAAGAATCAGAACCTGCTACATTTCTTCTATGATTTTTAGAAACATTTTTGAAAACAGATGGCTTAAACGCAAGAATTTTTTCTTTATCTTTAAAAACTGCTTCAATAATATTTGTATGAATACCTAAAGCATCAGCGGTTTTATCTAAATCTGAATTAAAATGCTCTAATGAATTAGCTAAAATATCTCTAGTTTCTTCAACATCATCAATATTCTGCAGCTCTACTTTTAAAAACTCATGAATATCTGCCTTACTCTTTTTATCACTATAAAGCTTACCTATAGACATAATTAAAGCTCCTAAAGTAACAACAACCCCGGCCATAAAATCTTCTAAAGACAGTGATTTTAAAGAAAGCCCTGTCAAAGGAGAAGTCGCCCACTCCCAGAATAAAGTAGAAAAGAATGATAAAGCTGTTACGGCTAAATAATTTTCAGTTTTAATTTTTTCAGCAGCAGAAAACTCTAAGTACCTAATTGGAGTATAAATAAAGACACCCATAATTGCCCCAGCTAAAATACTTTTATATGAAAATAAATCGCTAAATTCCACTACTAGATTCACTTTATAAATTTCTGGAATATATTGCTCTAAATATGTAGCAAATAAAACCATCGAACCAAATAGTAAAGTAATAACAAACATTACATAGCCAATAACACGACATCTTGTTTTAATAGAATTATCTTCAGCAGCTTTTTTATTTGGACGATGCAATTCAGCCACAAAAATTCTTAAAGACTGGAAGATCCCTGCTAAAAACATCAAAACATATAAATAGAAAATCTTATCATCAGGCGAAGTACTTACAACATGCAACACCCCTAGCATAATCATTGCAACACCGACTAACTGAGACTTATTTGGTTTTCTTAATAAGAACAACCAACTCATAAAGACGCTAAATACAACGCTAAATCTTTGAATTAAACTAGCCTCTGTTGCACTTGTCAAACTAAACAAGTTAAGAGTAATAAAATAGTTCAGCAACATAATAATCCCATAAGCCCAGGTATCGACACTACGCATTGTTTCTTTACTTAACTTGCCATACCCTGCATAAACAAGTAGACAAAACGAACATGTTGCATATGTTGTTAAAGCAAAAACTATCTTATTAATTTCAAGAACTTGAGTTGAATAACTCATCCAAATATTACTCATACCCCAAAAAATTAAAACATTAAGAAAAGCCTGGGCCCAACCTTTTTGTTGGCTTGTATATTTACTGAACATCTTTTAAATACCCCACTAAAGCAAATGAAAATAAAACTAAATTAACTACACCGCATGCAAAAACCACATTTCTCCATACTTTTTTCTGCTGAGTTACTTCATATAATCGATCTAACTCATCAATCCTGCGCTCTTTTTTTATAAATTCTTTAATCTGAGGTATCTTATACATCTCGGTATCTGATATTGGTGCGTTTTCTCTACGCTCTGATTTGTTAGTCATTTATTCATCCTTTTTATTCTCAGCTCGTTATGAGTGTATAACTTTTTCTATAACTATGCAATAGAAAATTAAAAATATAAAAAAAGACCTGCAAAACAGGTCTTGGTATTTTTTAAAGAAGTAAAAATAAAACATCTTCGTCCGAATCTATCATCTTTATCGCAATATACAATCCATAGTAAAAAGGCTAAATAGTTTTTCAGCAAGGTCACCCCTTGCTATAACTATATTAAATACAGAAAAGATTACAATTTTTAGCGTACATAACAAAGAAGCCTGCTTAATACAGACTCCCTCTCGTTATTTATAAAAAGCAGATTATTTCCAGAAACAGCCATCATCAAATGTGAAATTACCTAGTAGCATTTCAGATGGTGGCATTTCATCTTGTGCGAACCACTGCCAACATTCTGTGCTGTTTTTTTCGTTATGATTAAAGTCAGCCAAACTTTCAACCTGAACCAAAACATAGTTAACTTTATACTCTGCACTTTTATCAGACTTTGTATCGATTTCTGTTTTAATTGGGCTGTAGTTAAACAGTGTTAAACTCGTTTCTTCTAACAGCTCGCGTGCTATTGCACCAATCATACTTTCTTTCGACTCAACAAACCCACCTGGCAACTCCCATTTACCGGCAAATTTATTTCCTTTAGCTCGCTTACCCAGTAATAGCTTTCTTTCACCATCGTGAATAAACATTCTTACAACATCTACAGTTCGCGACATAGCATATCTCCTAAAGCAAATAATTCAAAATCATAATTACCCCCTATGATATCACAATACCATAACGGCATTTATTCTTTTTAGCGCCAAAGGTTTTAGCTGTACATATCAAACCCAGAGATGCTAAATTTTTTTCTAGCATAGAGGTCATAACAACACCTCTATACTCACCTTTAAATTCTTCGATAAATGACTCAAAAACTGAGGGCAAATAAGAAGGCATAAGCTTTAACGATAAAGCAGGTAAAAAGTCATCCATATTTAGACTTAAATCATCACCTAGTGAAGAATCACCGGAACAAAGATAAAAATCTCCATCATCTTTAGTTATATTAAAATTTGGATTATTGTCCACAAAACATGAAACATCCTCCCTAGAGGCATAATACACATTCCAAAAATAACCATTCCCCCGTTCACTTATATGAAGATCCATCAAAAGAAGAGACTCATCAACCACTTCTGGCTCATAAAAGTCGACAACAGTATCGTCATAAAAAGGATTCTCTACAGCTAGAACATCATCATTAATCTGAACACTCAGCACACACTCTGACATTTTTGCCATCCTTATGGAATAAATTCCACTTAATAGAAACGCAATAAAAAATTACATCTAATATAGTTAATACCCACAAATATTTCAAGATAAAAAAAGAGCCGATATAAATACCGACTCTTTTTTATTCTAAATTTAAAGTTTAAGATAACTTATAAAGCTTTACCACTTGCTTTCGCAAATCTTACTTTTTTACCATCTTCAACTTTAGTACCAACTTTAGTTGGCTTGCCTGTTTCAGGATCTGCAATCATCACGTTTGATGCGTGAAGAGAAGCTTCTTTTTCAACCATAGCTGCTTCAGCTAATGGTGTTGCTTTTTGATGCTTCTTAACCATGTTAACACCTTCAACGATTACTCTTTCGTTTTTAGTATCAACTGATTTGATTACGCCTGTTTTACCTTTATCTTTACCAGCGATTACTACTACGTTATCACCAGTTTTGATGTTTGTTTTTAGACCTGCCATCTTACAATACCTCCGGAGCTAATGATACAATTTTCATGAATTTTTTAGCACGTAGCTCTCTTGCTACTGGGCCAAAAATACGTGTACCAACTGGCTCGTTTCTTTTGTCGATTACTACTGCTGCATTGTTATCAAATCTAATTGCAGTACCGTCGTTTCTCATAACTTCTTTTGATTGACGAACGATAACAGCTCTGATAACTTCACCCTTCTTAACTTTGCCGTTAGGTAGAGCTTCTTTTACAGAACATACAATAACGTCACCAACTCTAGCGTATCTTCTTTTAGAGCCACCTAGAACTTTAATACAAAGAACGTTCTTTGCACCAGAGTTGTCAGCAACATCTAATCTTGTTTCTGTTTGGATCATTTATAAAATCTCCTACCTTAATTAAGCTTCGTCTGTAAGAACAGCCCAGCGTTTTAGTTTTGAATAAGGTTTTGACTCTTCAATTCTAACAACATCGTCTTTTTTAAACTGGTTGTTTTCATCGTGAGCGTGATACTTTTTAGATGTTCTGATAATTTTACCATATAGAGGGTGCTTAACAGCTCTCTCTACTGATACAACTACAGTCTTATTATTAGCATCACTAACCACTGTACCTTCTAGAATTCTTTTAGGCATTTTGGTTACCTCCTGTATTCTTCCTTGCTGTCATTTCTGTTTTAACCTGAGCAATTGCTTTTTTAACTTCAGCAATTCTGTGAGGCTTTTCTAACTGACCTGCAGCTTTCTGAAATTTCAGATTTAAGTGTTCTTTGTTAAGAGTTTCTAATTGTTCAATTAGCTTCTCTACTGTTAAAGAACGGATTTCTTCCATTTTCATATCTTTATTTCCTTATTTTGCATGACGCTGTATAAAGCGAGTCTTCATAGGAAGCTTCATAGCTCCTAATCTGAATGCTTCACGTGCAACTTCTTCAGATACACCAGCGATTTCATACATTACACGGCCAGGTTTCACTTTAGCTGCCCAGAACTCAACTGAACCCTTACCTTTACCCATTCTAACTTCCGCAGGTTTTTTAGATACTGGTAGATCAGGGAAGATTCTAATCCATACTCTACCACCTTTACCTAAAGCTCTTGCAACCGCACGACGACAAGCTTCGATTTGTCTTGCTGTAAGTCTTTCAGCTTCAACAGCTTTTAGACCGAACTCGCCAAATGAAACCTCAGTACCGCCTTTAGCGTTACCGTGGATTCTACCTTTATGAGCCTTACGGAATTTTCTTTTCTTTGGTTGTAATAACATAACAACTATTTCCTATTTTTCAAGTGTTATTGCCAAATTTACCACAAAAAGTACTATCTTTCAATAGAAACTTTTTCACCGTGGTTAACCCATACCTTAACACCAATAATTCCATATACTGTTAAAGCTTCTGCGAAGCCATAATCAACATCATTACGGAAAGTGTGTAATGGTAATCTACCTTCTAAGTACCACTCAGTTCTAGCGATTTCTGCTCCACCAAGTCTACCTGAACAGTTAATTCTGATACCTTCTGCACCTTGACCCATTGCATTTTGAACAGCTCTTTTCATTGCTCTTCTAAATGCTACACGGCGTTCAAGCTGTGAACAGATGTTTTCAGCTACTAGCTGAGCATCAGTGTCTGGCTTTCTTACCTCAACGATATTTACAAACACTTCTGATCCAGTGTGTTTTTGGATCTTTCTTTTTAGCGTTTCAATATCTGCACCTTTTTTACCAATTACAACACCAGGCTTAGCTGTGTGAATTGTAACTTTACATTTGCCTGCAGGTCTTTCAATAACTACTTTTGAAATACCAGCTTTTTTTAGCTCAGTTTTTAAGAATTTACGAATTTCGTAGTCTTCTTTAATGAATTGAGCGTAGCTATCTTCGTTAGCGAACCATCTTGAATCCCAAGTACGGTTAACGCCTAAACGTAAGCTTTTTGGATTTACTTTTTGTCCCATTAACTTATTCCTTACTTAGCGTCTGCAGCTTTTTCAGCTACAACGATTGTTAAGTGGCAAGTAGGTTTAAGGATTTTACCAAAACGACCTCTTGCTCTTGGTCTACCTCTTTTCATAACTAATCCCTTGTCAGCAAAGCAAGCATCAACAACTAATTTATCAACGTTTAAGTTGTGGTTGTTTTCTGCGTTAGCGATAGCTGATTCTAGAGCACCTAGAGCTAATCTAGCAACTTTCTTATTTGAAAGTTTTAGAGTAGTTAAAGCATGTTCTACAGACTTACCTCTGATTAGGTCTAGCACTAGTCTTGCTTTTTGAGGTGATGTTTTAACACCTCTTAAAACTGATTGTGCTTGATGATCACCTAAACGACGAGCTTGTTTTTGTTTAGCCATATTCTAAATCTCCTTATCGCTTAGCTTTTTTATCACCGTGACCACCGAAAGTTCTAGTAGGTGCAAATTCACCTAACTTGTGTCCGATCATTTGGTCTGTAATTAACACAGGGATAAATTTATTACCATTGTGAACTGCGAATGTTAAGCCGATGAACTCAGGCATTATCACAGATCTTCTTGACCATGTTTTTACCACTGTTTTCTTAGTTGATTCAGCTGCTGCTGCAACTTTAGTCATTAAGTGGTGATCCACGAATGGTCCTTTTTTAATTGATCTTGGCATGATTATTTCTTCCTATCGTGTCTTGTTCTTACGATCATAGATGATGAAGCTTTTTTCTTATTTCTAGTTCTAGCACCTTTAGTTGGTTTACCCCAAGGAGTAACCGGGTGTCTACCACCAGAAGTTTTACCTTCACCACCACCATGTGGGTGATCTACCGGGTTCATTACTACACCACGTACAGTTGGTCTAATACCCATCCATCTCTTACGTCCAGCTTTACCATAGTTTTGGTTGCCGTGATCAGAGTTTGAAACTGCACCAATAGTAGCCATGCATGACTCGTGAACAAGTCTTTGCTCGCCTGAAGCTAGTCTAATCATAGCGTAACCGCCATCTTTACCAACTAGTTGAGCATATGCACCAGCTGATCTAGCGATTTGACCGCCTTTACCTGGTTTCATTTCAATATTATGGATTACAGTACCTACTGGGATGTTCTTAAGCGGCATTGCGTTACCTGGGATAACATCAGCCTTTGAACTTGCAATCACTTTATCACCAGTCTTAACTCTTTGAGGAGCTAGGATGTATGATAATTCACCATCTTCATAACGAATTAGAGCAATAAAAGCTGTTCTGTTAGGATCATACTCTAATCTTTCGATTGTAGCTTCCATATCCCATTTGTTTCTTCTAAAGTCAATAATTCTATATTTTCTTTTGTGTCCACCACCACGATGACGTACTGTAATTCTACCAGTATTGTTTCTACCAGCATTTTTCTTAAGTGGTGCTAATAAGCTCTTTTCTGGAGCCTCTTTGCTTAACTCACTTCTATCTACAGTAACTAACTGTCTTCTACCAGGTGATGTAGCTTTGTACGTTACTAAAGCCATCTTATACGTCCTTTCTTAATCTCTTACAATCCTGCAGTTAGGTCTAATACTTGACCTTCTTGCAGACGAACATAAGCTTTTTTAACATCGTTTCTTTTACCAGAAATACCTTTAAATCTTTTTGTTTTACCAGCTTGATTTAAAATATTTACCTTCTCAACTTTAACGTTAAAAATAGCTTCAATTGCGTTTTTAACTTCAACTTTATCTGCATTCCTTAGAACTTCAAAAGTATAAGTATTATGTTCAGCAATCATTGTTGTCTTTTCTGTAATCAGAGGACGCTTAATAATTTGATAATTACGATCCATCTTTCTACTCCTATTTATAACGAGCTTCAATTAAAGACAACGCATCTTTAGTGATCACTAAGTTTTCTGCTTTTAAAATGTCATAAACATTTAAAGCTGAAGACGGGATTACTTTAACATGCGGAATATTTCTTGCTGAT
Source organism: Alphaproteobacteria bacterium (assembly GCA_003450915.1). GTDB lineage: Bacteria > Pseudomonadota > Alphaproteobacteria > UBA1280 > UBA12223 > UBA12223. The sequence goes on along the minus strand of DMEM01000196.1, from coordinate 1,771 downwards.
AAAGCGAATTTTTCATCCACTGAGTCAACAACAAATAATGCATTTGCTAAACCTAATTTTGTTAGGTCTGCAGATAGCTGCTTAGTCTTTACTTCGTTTAATTTAGCTTCGTCTAAAATTGTTAGTTGCTTTGCAGTAGCTTTAGTTGATAAAGCTGTTTTAATTGCAAGCACTCTTACTTTTTTAGGCATGCTGTGTGAAACCGTGTGCAATCTTGGTCCGAATGTTACACCACCACCACGGAAAAGGTTTACACCTCTATCGCCGTGACGTGCGCCACCAGAACCTTTTTGACGTACAATTTTCTTAGTTGAATATGCAACGTCTGATCTGCCCTTAGTATGAGCTGTTTTAACTCTACCATTTTGTTCTTGCCACATAACGTAACGATGCATTAGGTCTGCTCTTGACTCTAGGCCAAAAACTTCTTTCGCTAGTGAAACTTCACCTTGCTTAGCACCATCAAAATTTATGATATCAAATTTCATCGATCAAGTTCCTCTATTTATTTAGCATCTTAACAGCGTCTTTAACAAGCACCATACCACCTTTAGCGCCAGGTACTGAACCTTTAACTAAGATTAAGCCTTCTTCAGCAGCGATTTCAACAACTTCTAAGTTTTGTTGAGTTCTTAGCTTAGCACCCATGTGCCCAGCCATTTTTTTGCCTTTGAAAACTTTACCAGGGTCTTGACATTGACCTGTTGAACCTAATGAACGGTGAGATACAGAAACACCATGCGATGCTCTTAAACCACCAAAGTTGTGACGTTTCATACCACCTTGGAAACCTTTACCAATTGTGATTGCTTGCGCATCAACAATAGCACCAGTTTCAAAGTGTGCAGCATTTAAAGCCGTACCAACTTCTAATAGGTTTTCTTCAGATACTCTGAATTCTCTAACATATTGTTTTGGCTCAACGTTAGCTTTAGCAAAGTGACCTGCTAAAGGCTTGTTAGTTCTGCTTGCTTTTTTAGCACCCATACCTAACTGAATAGCGTTGTAACCATCTGTAGCAACAGTTTTTTGTTGAACAACTTGACAGTCTTTTACTTGTAACACTGTTACAGGTACTGCTCTGCCGTTTTCATCAAAAACTCTTGTCATACCAACTTTAGTTGTAATTAATCCTGTTCTCATTTTTAATTACCCCCTATAACTTAATCTGCACGTCAACACCAGATGCAAGATCTAGTTTCATTAATGCGTCAATAGTTTGTGAAGTTGGCTCTACAATTTCAAGAACTCTCTTGTGTGTTCTTCTTTCGAATTGCTCACGAGATTTCTTGTTAACATGTGGAGATCTTAATAGAGTGAATTTTTCGATTCTAGTTGGTAAAGGAATAGGACCCACAACGCGAGCACCTGTTCTTTTAGCAGCCTGAACGATTTCATCAGTAGACTTACCCAATAAAGCACTATCATATGCTTTAAGACGGATACGAATATTTGAATTTACTTCCATTTTCTTTATTTTCCCAATTTATGAGCGTGCTTTGCAAAAAAAGATTTGCAAATCTATTGGCTCAGGGTTAACTTCAATCAAGTTATTAATATAAATCAACAACTTAATCAACATACATTTCAATACGTCGAGCAATAATTCTCCAAGAAAAATTGTCTCTTAATGCTGAAATTCTGTTGCATTATAACAACTATCTAATTCCATTTCAAGGTTTTTTTACATATTTTTCAATATTTTTTTATTTTTACTTCTATAAACCAAAAAACTCCAGCAAAAAGATGAAGTTTTTTTATTTTATATAGA
>DMEM01000168.1 GCA_003450915.1 Alphaproteobacteria bacterium | reverse complement strand
TGCACTTCGCTAGCTGTATACTTTCTTTAAAATAAGTCAAAACCTCAGCCAAAATTCCACACTGAATTAAACTTATTTAAATACAGTATATACTAAAAAGGGTAAGAAAATGATTAATATTGTGTGTTTTTGTGGTTCTACTAAGTTTAAGCAAGCTTTTGAGCAAGCTAATAGGCAGGAATCGTTAAAAGGCAATATTGTTTTAAGTCTACCACAGTTTTCTCAGGCTGATAATATCGCAGTAACAGAAGAAGAAATAAAAATATTAAAACAAGTTCACTACGAAAAAATTAAATTGGCTGATGAAATTTTAGTTATAAATGTTGATGGCTATATTGGTGAGGCGACAAAGCAAGAAATAGAATTTGCCAAGTCATTAGGAAAGTCAGTTAGATATCTTGAAAAAATATAATATTTAAATTAAAATTGTGTTTCTTTTGTCACACTGCATTGTTTTAATGTTCTAAAGTTGTTAGTAAAGGCTTGCATCCCTCGCATTTTCTTAATATAATCTAAATTATAAGATTACAAATTCCAAAAAAATTAAATTTAGAGGGTGCTCAAATGTTTAAAAAAAGTTTAATATTAGTAGCTGGTTCATTCACATTAGCCGCTTGTGCTCCACAGCAGCCAATGGTAGCTCCAGAAGTTCAACAGATTTCATACCAAACTTCAGTTCAAGGTTCAGAATTAGCTAAGCTGTCTGATAGAGTTAGAAGAGTTGAAAGAGCAATGATTCGTTTAGATACTAGAATGAAACTAGTAGAAAGAAATGAACTTGCTAGGTTTACTGCAAATCAACAAAAGCAGACTCCTTCAGTATTAAACCAGGCAGGATATAAGCCAACATCATTTACAACAACAAATGATATTGTTAACTTTGCAAAAATTAATTCTCCTTTTGCAAAAAGAGTTCAGCCAAGCTACACAGCATCATCAATGCAATCAAAATTAGTAACATCTTCATTACAAGTTGCTCCTAAGCCTGTTATGCAAGCAAAACCTCAACACCAATTAGCAAGTGCTAACAATGTTATTGCAAGCTTACCAAGCCTAGCTGATACTTCAGCTTCAATGCAAGAAAAAGATGTTTCAATTTGGACTATTGAATACACAGAAAATAAAATTTGGCCTACAAGAGATCAACTAGCTGAGTCTAAAAGCGTTGTAGACCTACTAAGAAGCGAAACACCAGTAGCAGTATTTGCAAGAGGTGCTAACCCTTCATCAAAAGAATTTAGAGAAAGAGTAAGAGCTCTGAGCCGTTACTTAGGTAAAGTAGCAAATTCTCAAGACGTAGCAATTGCTGCAATGCCAGCAAGCCATCTAGACAGCGATACTATCGAGCTTCTAGTTGCTAAATAAGAGATAATCTTACACCCCTCTAATCTTAAGTTAGAACAAGGCAATATAAATATTGTCTTGTTTTTTTTGTTAATATATATTAAATTAACATTGATAAATAAAAGTATAACATCTAAAAAAGGATATAAAGATGGCTAAAATAAACCCAATTAGTGGATTTCCAGAGTTCTTACCTCAAGAACGATTAGTAGAACAGCAAGCGTTAGATGTTATCCGTCATGTATATGAATTATTCGGTTTTATTAACCTAGAAACAAGAACAGTAGAGCCTGTTGATGTTTTATCAGGTAATGGTGATGATAAAGAAATTTATGCAGTATCAAGACTATTTGCAGATGAAGGCGATAAAAAAGAAGCAACATTAGGTCTTCACTTTGACTTAACAGTTCCTTTTGCCCGCTATGTACAGCAGCATAAAGGTGAGCTAACATTCCCGCTACGTCGTTACCAAATGCAAAAAGTTTTCCGTGGTGAACGTCCTCAAGAAGGTCGTTTTAGAGAGTTTTTACAAGCTGATATTGATGTGATTTGTGAAAACGAACTGCCTTTATACAATGATATTGAAGTTCTTCAATCTTTATTCACTGCTTTATATTGCCTGCACGACCAGCTAGGTTTACCAGCTGCAGTTATGAGACTTAACAATAGAAAGCTACTTGAAGGTTTTTACCTAGGCTTAGGTATTACAGATATTGCTTCAACTTTAAGAACTGTTGATAAGCTAGATAAAATTGGTGCTGATAAAGTTAAAGAGCTATTAATTTCAGAAGTAAGCCTTTCAAATGAGCAAGCTGAAAAATGCGTAGCTATTGCTCAAATTAAATCTCATGACTTAAGCTTTGTAGAAAAAGTTAGAGATTTAGGTGTTGAACATGATCTATTAGATGAAGGTTTAGAAGAGTTAGCAGAGATTTTAGATCAGGTACAAGCTTATAAGGAAAGAAACTGCCCTGAAGATGTTAAATCAGATGTTATGGTAGATTTATCTATTGCTCGTGGCTTAGCATATTATACAGGCATGGTGTTTGAAACATTCTTAATGGGGCATGAAGATTTAGGTTCAATTTCTTCAGGTGGTCGTTATGATAACTTAGCAAGTGATGAAAAAGTTAAATTACCTGGAGTTGGTGCTTCTATTGGTCTAACAAGAATTATGTCTGTAATGTTTAAAAGAGGTATTTTAAAACCGATTAAAAAAGCAACAGCCGATGTTTTTGTAGCAGTAAATGATATGGAAACACGTATTAAAGCTCAAATGGTAGCAGAAGTTCTTAGAATCGAAGGTTTAAGAGTTGAAATATCTTCAAAAGATAATAACCTTGGTAAGCAAATTCAAACAGCATCTAAAAAAGGTATTGAATTTGTAGCTTTTTATAAAGAAGAAGATCAAGATGCTATTTCAGTTAAGAATATTGTAACTGGAAAACAAGTTAATGTTAGAGCTGATGATTTAGAAAAAGTTGTTAACTTTATCGAAGCTGAATAAATTAACTTTAAACAAAAAGAGGTAGATTTTTTGATCTATCTCTTTTTTTTGTCTATTAGCAGTTGTGTTTGGGTTTGTGCTGTGTTTATAGAAGGTGGTAAAATTAACAAAAGTTAATTTTCGTTATTGAAAAGGCTTTTATTTG
>DMEM01000029.1 GCA_003450915.1 Alphaproteobacteria bacterium | reverse complement strand
CTTTAGAAAAAGATGAAAACATTACTTTGATGGACTTAATTGATTTAGCAGATATTTTAATTATAAAAACAGATAAACTACCAGAAAAATACATATCAGATAAAATTGTTCCAAGATTTACAAGCATTGATGATGTGAAAAAAGCATGGGCTAGATCATCAACTAGAACCAAGAAGAAGTTAGTGAGTTATAATATTGATATTAAAAACTTAATTAAAGCTGTTGAAAATGATAATGCAAATAAAAAAATTACAGCATCTAGTTATCTTGGTAAAATTAAAAGTAAAGAATTTTTACCATTTGTAGAAAATTATAAAAAACTTTATCAATCATATGTTGGTCAGGTGCAAGGTTTCTATGTTAAAGACTTAGGAGAAGATGGTCCTGAAATTATTAAAATTTCACCAACAGATAAGTTATTGCAAGTTGAAATAAGTTTTGTTAGCCGTTTAGGTAAAATAGAGAATCTTGATAAATATAAATTAGATAGAGGTGAAATTGCATCTAAAATGTTCACAGCGTTTTATAACCCTGTAACAAGCAATGTTAACTTGAGAAAAAATTACTCAAATAAAGATTTAAAAGTATTTACAAAGGCTAGTTCTTTAAAAATTAAAGGAGCTACTTTGATTGCAAATAATCAAGAATATAAAAAAGTAAAAAGTTTGTTTGAGTTTGATAGACGTTATGGTGTTGTTGAACAATATACTGATAGAACAAAAGATAACTTCCATATTTTACCAGAGGGTTCAAACTTTGCAGTTATCGATAAGTTAACAGAAGATGCTTATACTTTAAAAATACATCATCCTGCGATGCTAAAACCAATTTTAGTGAACGCTATTTATGACCCTATAACAATGGCTTTTGAATTTGAATATAATTATACTATTAAAACGTTGCAAAAAACTTTTTCAGCGAAAGCTAAGTGTCAATTACTAGATACTAAAGCATACTGTGCAGTTCAAGATAAACACTGGAAACGAGAAGAGTACTCAGTAATTTCTAAAGCTTTACAAGTGAAGTAGCTGTATGAATAAGAGTTTTGATTTTTATAAGGGTAAAATAAGGCTAAAAAATGGTCCTGGCTGTTATAAAATAACAGAAGATCCTCTTTGGCTGCTTAGTGTTTTACCTTTGAATAAATCTTCATATTTAGAAGTTGGCTGTGCAACAGGAGTATTGTCTCTAATTTTAAGATTAAAGAATTCAACGGCTAAAATTAAAGCAATTGATATTCAAAAAGAAATGATTCAGCAAGCTAAACAGCATGCTAAAGAAAATAATATTGAAGATATAGACTTTCAGCTACAAGACTTATACACTTTAAAAGAGGGTGAAAAATACGATTGTGTATTTTCAAATCCACCATTTTTTGATAATGCAAAGTGCGATTTTATTAAGGATAATATTAAAAACTTAGCTTATTTGCAAACAGATATTTCATCATATATAAAAAAATTACTTCAGCTTGTAAAAAATGGAGGACATGTGTGTTTTGTAGGTCATTGTTCAATTAGAAGTGATATATTGTATGAGCTTAAAAATAAAGTTAATTTAAAAGAAATAAAGCTAATATCTTCAGAAAGTAAACCAGCTAAAAGGTTTATTTACATTGTTGAAAAAAATAATAGAACAGACTTTGAAAGTTATGTTTTAGATAGTTTTGATAAAGAAATAAGAAAAGATATTTTATTTTTATATAACTCGATAAGTAATTCTTATTTAAAAAAAGACTAGTTTAGGCTTGTTTTATTGCACATTTATAAATTATTGTTACTAAATAGTAACACATAAAATAAAAAAGAGCTGATTTATAACTAGTCAGTTCTTTTTTTTAATGTTATTTTACACTGTTAGTGGTATTCTTATACTAAATAATATAAACATATAAGAGTTTATTTAAATAGGAGTATTACCTTATGAAATATTTATTAATAATTTGTGGATTGTTGCTATCTACAAATACATATGCTGGAAGTGTTGTATCAGATGTGAATGCAATTACACCTCCATCATCAGTAAGTCTTGAAAGCTTAGATAATTTTGAAGCAAAAGATGAAACAAGTTATAAAGGCAGAAATGAAAACAGAGCTGTAACTAAAGAGTTACAAAAAACATCTGCAGGTTCATCTTTATCAAGAAGTGTTATTATGACAAAATCTAATAAAGATTCACAGTTAGAAAACTTAGAGTCAACAGTAGGTGAGTTAGTTCAAAAAGTAGAAGATGATAGATTAAGAAAATCAGCAACTCATGAAAGTCTTTTCAAATCATCAAAATCAACACTTCAAAGTGCTTATGATACAACTAAGCAAATTGATGAGGGTAGGTTAGGTAATGAACAAGATCCTAATGTTCAAGGGCCATTCAAGTGTTCAAACTTAAGAAACTGTGATACAAGTGAAAACGATAGCCATGCAATTCCAACTTGTGGCGCATCACAGCGTTTAACTTGGAGTGGTCAAAAATGGCAATGTATCGGAGTATTCGAAGATCCAGGTAAACCAAACTGTGATTCAACACAGTGGTCAAAAGATGTAAACGGTGGTAAAGCTTGTATTGATTATATTTACGTATGGGAAAAAACAGGTGTAGCAGGTTGTCAACCAGATGATAAAGCTGATCATATTTATCAATGTATGAAGAAAAAATACACTAAAGATACTGGGACTGCAGTATCAGACGTAAACTGTTTTGGTGATAAACCAGAAGGTAAAGATTCTTGTACTTATGAAGGTGTATGGGTAACAGGAAACTGGGGCGGTTGTTCAAAATCTTGTGGTGGCGGAGTGAAAACTCGTAAAGTTACATGTTCACAAACATATTGTAAACCAAATACAAAACCTGCAGTGTCAACTAGTTGTAATACACAAAGATGTCCAATCCCTGTATACTACTGTCCATCAGTATATGGTGCAGGCTGGAGTCCTTCAGGAGCTCATTGTGTAAAATCATCGTATGCTTGTACATACAGCTCTAGTAGCAGATGTACTAAATACTGGAGTAATGGATGTAAGGGGAATATAGGTTCTCAAGGTGTATATGCAAGCTTTAATGGTACTCGTGTATATTCAGGAGGAGGGTATAATTCTAATGTTTATACATTCCCAGGCACATTTGCTTACGGAGGTGTTACTTATAGATGTGGATCTCATAGAGATACAGAAGAGAGTTCTCGTAACTGTGGTAGTAAACATGGATCTGCAAGATCAGAGAGTAGCTATTATGAAATTTGCAGAAATAATGTTCAATATAGAAGTATATGTCCTGCAGGGTGGTATTATAGCGGTGGTGTTTGTCGCTAAGTAGTAACACATAAAGAAAAAAGAACCAGCCCGTTAAGAGCTGGTTCTTTTTTAGTGTATATTTATATTATTTGGTAAAGAAAAGCAGCTAAATTTTAGCTGCTTTTTATATGCTTTATTTTTTATACTGAAATAGGGGCTTTAATAACAGGGTGTGGATTGTAATTTACTAATTCAAAATCTTCTATTTTAAAATCATCAATAGATTTTTGCTTACCATGGATTAACATTTTAGGTAGCTCTTTGGTATCTCTTGCTAGTTGTTGTTTTACTTGATCAATATGATTTGTATAAATATGAGCATCACCAAAGGTGTGAATAAAGCTTCCTGGTTTTAAACTGCAAACTTTAGCAATCATCATAGTAAGTAGTGCATATGATGCGATATTAAATGGAACACCTAAGAAAAAGTCAGCAGAGCGTTGATATAATTTGCAAGATAATTTACCATCTTCAACATAAAATTGGAACATTGTATGACAAGCCGGAAGTGCTTGTTTGCCATTAGCAGCATTTTCTTGTGGTGTAACTGATTCATCTGGTAAAACTTCTGGGTTCCACGCTGATACTATGATTCTTCTAGACCCTGGTTTGTTTTTAATTAAATCGATAGCTTCAGCTAGCTGGTCAATAGCTTTCCCATCTCTAGTTTTCCAGCTTCTCCATTGTTCGCCATAAACAGGGCCTAATTCACCATTTTCTAAAGCCCAGTCAGCCCAAATGTTAACACCTTTATCTTCTAATGTATGAGAGTTAGTCTCTCCTTTAATAAACCATAGTAATTCTTCAATAATTCCTCTGGTAAAAACTTTTTTAGTTGTTAATAAAGGGAATCCTTCAGATAAATCAAACTCCATTTGAGGACCAAAGATGCTGTAGGTGCCAGTTCCTGTTCTATCTTCTCTTATCTTACCTTCTGCTTTTTGTAGTATTTTTTCTAATAATGTTAAGTATTGTTTCATGTTGTTCGGTCTTTCTTTTTGGTTGTATTGTATATAATTTTATTATTAAAAAAAGAAATCTGTCAACATAAATAAATTAAAATTTAACTAAGTATCTAATATATTATATAAAATAAAAAAGCACCCTCTAAGGGGTGCTTTCTAAAAAATGAAAGTTTGATTATTTACTTTCCGAACTTTCAAAAAAGTTTTTAATAGATTCTGCTTGTTCTATATTATCTACCTGAAATAAAACAATGTTTGTTTCTGGGTTAAAATTAACAGAAATTCCACTGTGTGTCCTAGTTCTAGTTTCTTTAGATGTTAGGTAATCTTCTCTTATAGTAAAAACACTTATAATCAAACAAGGCATTT
>DMEM01000180.1 GCA_003450915.1 Alphaproteobacteria bacterium | reverse complement strand
AAGAACCATAACTTCAACTTCTTCTGATGTTGAAAGCATTTTACCTGGGTGAGCATTTTTCTTAGTCCATGACATTTCTGATACGTGGATTAAACCTTCGATACCAGGTGCTAGTTCTACGAATGCACCGTAATCAGTAATGTTTGTAACAGTACCTTTTACTTTTTTACCAATTGGGTAGTCAGTATCAACTTTAGCCCAAGGGTCTTCGTTTAGTTGTTTAAGACCAAGTGAGATTCTCTTAGTTTCTTCGTTGAACTTAATAACTTGAACTGAAATTGTTTCACCAATCTTAAGAGCTTGTGATGGGTGAGTAATTCTGTGCCATGCGATATCTGTGATGTGTAATAGACCATCTACGCCACCTAGGTCGATGAATGCACCGTAATCAGTGATGTTTTTAACAACACCATCCATTACTTTACCTTCAGCCATGTCTTCTAGGATCTCGTCTTTAGATTCTGATCTAACACCTTCCATTACTGATCTTCTTGAAATGATCACGTTACCTTTAGATCTGTCAATCTTAACGATTTCGAAGTCTAGAGGAGTGTTCATGTAAGGAGTAATGTCTTTAATAGGTCTAACGTCAACTTGTGAACCAGGTAAGAATGCTAGTACACCTTGAACATCTACTGAGAAACCACCTTTAACTCTACCGAAGATAATACCTTGAACAGTTTCACCGTCTTTATTAGCTTTTTCAAGTAGGTCAAGAGCTTGTTCTCTTTTAGCTTTCTCGTGTGAAAGTCTAGCTTGGCCTCTGAAATCGATGTTTTCAACGAATACGTCAACTTCATCACCAACTGAAACAGTTGCTTGAGTTTGACCAGCTTCGATGAATTCTCTTAGAGGAATTAAACCTTCTGATTTTAGACCAACGTCAACAGTAGCAACGTCTGAATCTAAGTTTACGATAACACCTTTAACAACAGAACCTGTTGCAGCTGTAGTTTCTGAAAAAGTTTCGTCAAGTAGAGCTGTAAAGTCTTCGTTTAATGAAGCTGTTAGTAGGTCTGAAGTAATATCTGCAAATTGTTTTGCCATAATAATAAATTTCTTTCTTTAAATGTGATACTTAAGAAAAAGATCTTAAAATATCCAAAAACTAGCCTTTGCTTAATATTTAATCATAAAAAATTAAATGCAAATCTAGGTCTCGAGTAGTCGGATAAGTAGTTCTAATTTAGAATGTTTTATCCTAAGGATCAACTATAATACGCACCGCGCGTATATAATACCTCACGGTGCAATATATAGTATATTATGTTGAATTTCAAGAACTAAATTATAATTTAATTTAAATTTTAAAGATTATATGCTGTTTTTAATCATATAAATCTCATTTAATTTAATAGCTTATGTATCTGAATAAGTCTATAAAACCAAAGAAAATCTATCCCGTTTAAAAACAATATATTCTAATTTAACCTTTAGAATAAATCATAATTATACTTGATTGGTTTATTTTTTTTAGATATACTCCATAAAGAATAAGAGAAAAATAAAAAGAGTAGATGAAATTCGAACTTTATATTAAAGAAAGCAATGTAAATTATGACTGTATTAGATTTAATCGTATTAGGAGTTTTGGTGTACTTTATTGTTACAAGGTTTACATCAAACCCATTAACAAAAAAAGATCAAAAAACAAAGAAATCGCCTATTGAAATAAAGGTGATAAAGGGTAGTTCTCAATCAAAAGATCAAATTGAGCAAATTTTTGAAAAAGCTAGAGAAATGTCAGAAAAAGCAGAGGCTGAAAAAACTCGTAGAGATGGTTTAGATGGTTTAGAAAAAGTAAAGGCTTTTGATGAGGAATTCACAGAGAAAAAGTTTTTGGCAGGGGCAAAAAAGGCTTACAGCTGGTTTTATGATTGTTTAAATAAAGATAAAGAGTCTGATTTAGAAAGTTTACTTGCACCAAGAATTTACTCACAAGTAGTGGATCATTTAGATGTTTTAGATGAAAATAATCAAAAAGAAGTGGTAGAGATTACTCAGCTTGCAGATCCTGTTCTGCTAGAATGTAAAACTGTTGCAAAGTCAGCGTTTATTGATGTAAAATATAAAGCTGAACTATTGATTAAGACAATTAATAATGAAACTAATGAAGAAGAAACAAGGAAAGAAAGCAAAGAGGTTATCTGGACTTGGGCAAGAAATATTATATCAACAGATCCAAACTGGCAATTAGACGAGATTAAAAATGTATCTTAATAAAAAACATATTATTATTTTAGTGTTGCTAGCTCTATTATCAGGGCTGGCTGTTTTATCATATTTAAATAAAGATAAAATCTTTTACCGAAAAGCAAGCTTTATTGAGTTAAAAGGGTGGAAGCAGCAAGACTTTGTGGCTTTAAAATATTCTTTTATGGGCAATTGTAAGCAGGGAGCAAGATTTTATAAAAATAAAGAATTAAACGCTAAATTTGGTTCTTCAGCGCAATGGGCTGAATTTTGTTCAGGTCTTAAAGAGCTACCAAATAAAACAGATGATATTAGACAGTATTTTGAAAGACTGACTCTTTTAGAGGTGTTTCAACCTTTTAAATCAAAATCACTATTTACAGGTTATTATTCTCCAATGTTGCATGGTTCATATACTAAAACAGAGGAATATAGCTACCCACTGCGTAAAAGACCAGTTGACTTAGTAGAATTAAACCTGCGCGATTTTATTGATGATAAAGACTACAAGTATAAAAAAATATTTGGTGCTGTAGAAAATAACCGTCTAAAGCCATACTATACACGTAAGCAAATAGATGATGAAGGTGTTTTAGATGATGAAAATGTTATTGTTTGGGTTAATGATAAAATAGCTGCATTTTTTCTGCATATTCAAGGCTCTGGTGAAGTTAAAATTGATGAAACAGGAAATATTATTAAAGTAGGTTATGCAGCACAAAATGGTCATGCTTATTATGCTATAGGTCGCTATATGGTAAAACAAGGCATGCTAAAAAAAGAAGAGGTTAGTTTGCAGTCAATTCGTCAATATCTAGAAGAAAATCCAGATAAGGTTGATAAAATTTTACACGAAAATCCTAGTTATATCTTCTTTGCAGAAAGAGCAAATGGTCCTTTTGGGGCTTTTGGTAATGTTTTAACAGCTAATCATTCTGTAGCAACAGATAGAAGCTTTGTGCCACTAGGTACGCCATTGTTTATTGAAACAAAAGTAACAGCAACAGATGAAGATTTTAACAATATGGTTTTTGCTCAGGATGTTGGAGGAGCTATTAAAGGAGCTATTAGAGCCGATATTTTCTTTGGTTCAGATGAACAAGCTGAACATTATTCAGGTAAACAAAATCAAGAGGGGAATATGTATGTCTTCTCAGCTAAAAATCTATAAAAATAATTATTTAAGAGACTTCTTTGTTTTTAGAAGATTCTCGTGTATTAGTTATACACGTCGAACTTCTAAAAGCAAACAATCCATCTTAACTAATTTATTTTGTTTAAAAGCTCTAAAACAATTACAATTAAATTATAAGTTTTTAATGTTGCCTTTATCTCTTGTGTTAAGTTTCAGTGCAAATGCTTTAGAAATTTTTTATGATTCTCAAGTAGACGCATACCTAAAAGGCATTACAGCAGATTTGGTAAAGAACTCTAACTTGAACGGAGTTAAATTTTATTTAGCTAAATCAGATCAAATTAATGCCTTTGCCACACA
>DMEM01000176.1 GCA_003450915.1 Alphaproteobacteria bacterium | reverse complement strand
CTGTAACTGATTTAACTTTAACAGAATGTTTAGTATTTTTACCATTAGTTATTTCAGTGTTTGTATTAGGTTTGTATCCTAATGTTGTATTTGATTTAACAGAAGCTTCAGTGCTAAACGCGCTAGACTTCTTTATCGGAGGTTATTAAAAAATGTTTGAACAGTTAATTCCATTATTACCAGAAATCTATTTAGCAGGTGTAACATTATTTGCCTTGCTAGTAGGGATCTTTTCAAAACCAGATCAGCAGTTTAAGAATACGTTTGTAATATCTATTTCTGGATTGGTGGCTGTATTTGCTTTATTTATTATAAATGTACCTTCAGTTGGCTTAGAATCAGTATTTTTTATTAAAGATGCAGGTGAAACAGAGAGTCTATTCTTTACAAGTGGCTTAGCCTCTTCAGCAAAATTATTAATTACACTATGTGCAATTGTTATAATGATGATTTCAAAACCTTATTTAGCAAGTAGACAAAGTCAAAAATTCGAATTTAATATTTTATTATTAACAGCAACGCTAGGGGCATATGTAGCATTATCAACTTATAATCTAATTATTATGTTTATTGGTTTAGAATTGCTAAGCTTTAGTTTGTATGTTCTGGTTGGTTTTGTGCGTCAATCACAAAATGCTATGAAATCAGCAACTAAATACTTTATTGTTGGTTCAATTGCTTCGGCTTTAATGCTTTATGGTATTTCACTTGTTTATCTAACATCAGGTTCTGTTTCATATATTGTAATGGCTGAACACATTGCTCAAAGTACAGCAGGTCTTTCATTTGAGTATACTTTGGCAATTATTTTAATTACAATGGCTTTATTCTTTAAAATTGCCATTGCTCCACTACAGTTTTATTTAGCAGATGTGCTACAAGGCTGTAATAGGCCAACATTGGGTTATATTTCAACAGTAAGTAAAATCGTAGGGTTGGTTGTTCTTTATCAGTTTTGGGCTATTATCTTAGGTGATAAATCACAAAATCAAGATTTCTACCATGTTATGTTTATCTTTGGCCTTTTAAGTATTTTTGTGGGGTCTATTTATGCATTAAAAGAAGAAAGTATAAATAAGTTCTTGGCATACTCAAGTATTAATAACGCAGGGTTTATGTTGGTTTGTTCAACAATGTTAGATTTTAACACTTTAATGTTCTATTTAGTAAATTATTGTTTGGTTATTCTAGCACTGGTAAGCTTTATTTTAAGCTTTAAAGTTAGAGGAGAGTATATTAAGAAAATTCAAGATTTAGCTTTTATTGCAAAACAGAATCATAAATTTGCTTTACTAGGTGTGTTATTAATCTTTACTTTAGCAGGAGTTCCTCCATTTGTAATGTTCTATGCTAAGTTTGCTGTTATTAAAGGTTTAGTTGCTCAAGGCTTTATTGTTTATGCAGTTCTAGCAGTTGTCTTTAGTATTTTTGCAGTAGCATATTGTTTAAGAGTAATTAAGTTTGCATATTTAAGTACAAAACAAGAGGATGTATCAATTCAAACTATTACATCAACAAAAGTTCTGACTTATTTATTATCGCTATTAATTGTTATATTTAGTATTAGTCCAAATATAATAGCTTCATTATTTTAATTAAAAGGTTTGTTTAAATGTTAGATTTATCAAAAATAACGATTAAAAATTTTAAATACTTTGAATCATTGGGTTCAACAAACGATGTTGTGCTTGATATGGCAAAAGCTGGAGCTGAAGAATATTCATGCTGTTTTGCAGAAGAGCAAACTAAAGGGCGTGGCCGTTTACAGCGAGTTTGGCAGACATATCCGTATAAATCACTTGCCTTTTCGTTTGTTATATATGACTTCCAAGAAGTTATACCTCTTGTATTGTGTTGCTCTTTACACACAGTGCTAAAAAATAAATTTCAATCTAATGTTGTAATTAAATGGCCTAATGATATATACTTTGACGAGTGTAAATTGTCTGGAATCTTAGTAGAAAGCTACCCAGTAGAAACTAATAAAAGAGCTTATATTGTTGGTATCGGACTTAATGTTTTTGCTGAATGTGATAAATTAGATATGGTTGGCTTTTTAGAAGACACAACAAAAGTTGAAATTTCTAGAGAAGAACTATTAAATAATCTTTTTGAGCAAATAAAACAAGATATTGATAAGCTACAAAAAAATGGTTTTGGACAATTTAAAGACTACTTTATGCAAAATTGCTTATACTTGAATCAACAAATAGATGTAAATCTACATAATAAAGTTGAATCTGGTGAGTTTGTTGGCATAAATGATAGTGGTTACTTGATTTTAAAGCAAAAAGAGGTTATATTGAACATTCCTGCAGGACAGATTGTTCAAAAAAAATGAATAAATGGACAAAACAAAAGAATATGTACTAACAGTAATATCTGGTAATAGAAACATCGTTTTTGGTATTTTTGAAAATGATGAAATGATTAAAAAGTATAGAATTGGTAAACCAGAAGGTACGTCCGCAGATGAATATGCAGTATTTTTAAGAAACTGCTTTACTGAAGATAATATCTCGTTAGATCAGATTAAAGGTGTTATTTTAGGGATAACAAACCATGAAGTAAAGCGTCCGCTAGAAAGCATGGTAAAAAGAGTTTTTAAATTAAATCCTATTTTTGTAACAGAAGGAACAAAAACAGGTGTTAGAATTGATTATAGGAGTGATGGTGGTCTATCAGCAGATAGAGTAGCAAACATAGTTGCGGTCACAAACTTATATAATCAAAAAGATAAAACAACAATTATTATTGATTTTGGTTTTAAAACGGTAATTGATGTTGTTAATAAAAAAGGTGAATATATCGGAGGGATTATTACAGTAGGAGAAGATATGGTGCATGAAAGTTTATCAAACTTAAAAACATCATTACCACGAGTTGAAAACTTAGATTCTCCAAAGTTAATAGGTAATACATTAAAGCGTTCTTTACAATCAGGTAGTTACTGGACAGTTATTTATGCAGTAAAAGGCTACTTAAATGATTTTAAAAAAGAATTAGCAGAAGATCAGCCAAATGTTGTTATTACAGGCGGTTATGGCGAAGGTTACTTGCAATATATTCAAAACAATACAGTAGATTATGATTTAACTTTAAGAGGTTTAAAGTTGATTTACGATAAAAACAAAAAGCTAATTAAATAATTAAGTATTTTCATTCTTATGACTTTAATTTGCTTTTAAAAGAGAAATCACAAATTAAAGTGATAAATAAAGGAAAAGAATGAAAAAATATATGAAAATTATCCCATTAGGTGGGGTAGGTAAAATTGGTTACAGAAACTGTACAGTTTATGAAAGTCAAGATTCAATCGTGGTTGTTGATATGGGTCTGGCTTTTCCTGAAGATGATACTCCAGGAATTGACTTTACTATTGTAGATACAAAATACTTAGAAAAAAATATTAAAAAAGTAAAAGCTATTGTTATTACTCATGGTCACTACGATCATATCGGTGGTTTAGTGCATATGTGGCAAAAAGTGCCTGCAAAGCTTTATGCAATGCCATTTTCTATGGAGGTTATTAAATCTCAATTTGACTATAAAAGAGTTAAGCTGCCAACTAATTACGAAATTATGGAATTTGGTAAAACTTATAATATTGCAAAAGACTTTACTTTTGAAATGGTGCAGGTGATGCATTCAATTCCGCAAAGTGGTGGAGTTTACTTTAATATTAATGGTAAAAAGATTTTCCATATTAGTGATTTTAGATTTGATAAGGCTCCAATTTTACCGGAAAAAACAAACTATAAACGTTTAGAAGAAATAGGTAAAAATAAGCTAGATATGTTACTTGTTGATAGTACTTCAGCATTTTCTGAAACAAACCCAACAGAAACAGACGTTAAAGAAAATACTCTTAAAGTATTCCAAGAGGCTAAAAAAGCAATTGCTATTTGCTGTTTTTCATCAAACGTATCAAGAGTACTAATGACTTTACAATTAGCAGAGTTAACAGGTAGAAAAGTTGTTATTTTAGGAGCGTCATTACAAAATATGACAAATGGAGCTGTAGCAACAGGTTTAATAGATGCAAAGTTAGTTGAAAGAGTGGTTCTTAGAGCTGATGAAACTAAAAATATGAGCAGAAGTAAGCTAATTTATTTAGGTACAGGTTCTCAAGGTGAAGAAATGTCAGCGATGGCTCGTTTAGCTCGTGATGAGTTAAGAGGTGTTCGTTTACAAGAAGGTGATATTTTAGTGCATTCTGCAATGTCAATTCCAGGTAATGAAGAATCAGTTTGGAATATGTTTGAACTTATGGCTAAAAAAGGCGTTGAGGTTAAGGCTCGTCACAATGGCTTTAAGATTCATGCTTCAGGACATGCAAGTAGAGAAGATCTAATTGAGATGTTCCATATCATGAAGCCTAAAGTTATTGTTCCAATTCACGGAACAACACAGCATATGCATGAAGTTGAAAGAATTATTGAAGATCAAACTCATTCAGTGCCATGTTCAATTGCTTATCGTGAGTTTATTCAAATAGATGATGAAAATATGCTAGAGGTTCATGATTTTTCTGAAGATAAGCTTTTGAATGCAACAGGGGAATTCGCTATTGATGGTAGCGCTCAGGTGCCTTTAGAAGACTACTTTATCTTCCGTCAAAGAAAATTCATGCATGAAGAAGGTGCAGTATTTATTGCAATGGCCGTTAATAAATCAGGAATGATTATTTCTCAACCATCGATTACTTCAAAAGGTTTAGGTGATGAAACAAAGCTACAAGAGATTTATACATATGCGTTAACAAATATTTACCGTCAAATGAAGGCAAATAATATGGATAAAGCAATCAGAGATACTGAAAAAGCTCGTGAAGTTATCAGAGTTGCCGGTCGTCGAGCTTTCATTCAGCACAGAGGCAAAAAGCCGATGACTGTAGTCGACTTTGTAACAATTTAACGGATATTTTATTTGATTATTTACTTTGTTAAGCCGTTGTGTACTATTTGCACACTCCCTTTGATAATAAATCAAATACTCTTCTAAAATACCACGTTAAATCGTGAAATAAGATATGTTATCCTTAATGTTAGATGGGGAGTCATACAATTATAACTTAACTGTCATTCAATGCTTGACATGGGGTCCAGATAAACCATAGTCGCTCATGGAAGATAGTAGGTTAAAATATCAGAAAACATATTTACAACATTAAAAATGTTAAAAAAAGTCAGTGTTATTGTGCACTGTCTTTTTTTGTTGTATCATAATAACAAAATAATATTAATTAGTAGGGAATTTATTTATGTTAAGAAAAGGAGCCCTGTTTGGTCTTGATGCTCGTATAGCCCTGGCAATATTTGGAGCGTTATCTGTTATATCAGGTGCAGCGTTATATTCAGCGATCCAGCAGGCAAAAACAGTTTCTGTTGTTACTGAAATGAAGGAGATGGTTAAAGCTATCGAATCATACATGCTTGATACAGGAGAAGATATTAGAGGTGTTGCTACAGATGCTGCGGGGTCAGCTTTATGGTTTTCTGATTTAAGCACAAATGGTAATACCGCAAAGGGCTGGCAGGGACCTTATTTGCCGTATGAGCAAGTTAACTCTCCGTCGGAGTATCATTTTGAGCATTCGTTGCATAGTCAACTTCATTTAGGAAAGGGGCAAGATATTGCTTTTGATAATCTTGTTGCTGATTCAGCAACGTGTTCTGCGGGTAAACTGTGTTATTATTGGATCCAAACTCAGAATACACCATGTCAATTAGCCTATAAAGTTGATGAATATGTAGATGGTTCATCTGATTATGAAAATGGTAATATTAGAATCTTAGTAAGACCTGGTGGAGAATTATGTAAAATTTATCTAAAAGGTCCTGCAAGGCTAAATCAGCCATAATAAAAAAGCCTCCGATTTGGAGGCTTTAAATTTTAAATAACTTTAGCTGTTAGAATAAACCAGATAGTGAATTAATAATATCATTAACAATTGCTTGTGTAGCTTCTTGTTCTGTTAGGTTAATCTTAGTTGCTTTTGAAACTAGCTTAGTTCTGTATTTTTTCCACTGTGATTGGTTTGTAAAGTTAGCTGAAACACTTGTGCCTTCACCTTGTGTAAGGTTTTGACGGTTTCTGTAATCTACAAGTCCATTGTTTGAACGCTCTGCAATAACAAGGTCAACTAGCGCTGTATATTCAACATCTAGGTTTCTGCCTGAGAATTTTTGACCTGCAGCACCACCAGCAACAGCACCTAATGCAGTTGCGATTTCTTGGCCTTTACCATCACCAATAGCTGAACCTAAAACACCACCTAAAACAGCACCAACGATAGTTTCACCTGATCCGTCAGGTGCTTTTGCTGTGCTTGTGTAGTTTCTGATGTTTGCTTGTAGCATAAAGTTAGCTTTGCTTGGAGCATTTGTTACCTGATATCCTAGATAAGTCATTTCTCCTACGATTGCTCTTTGTAGTCTTAAGTCTTTATTACCTGAAGAATTTTTTACTTTTACATAAATAATTTGCTGTTCAGGGTCAACAGGCTCTAAAAAGATTGAATGCGACATTCTAGTGTCTACTCTAAGTTCTTTTTTCTCTGTTGCTAGCTTATTAGATGC
The DNA here is from genome assembly GCA_003450915.1 of Alphaproteobacteria bacterium. Classification (GTDB taxonomy): domain Bacteria; phylum Pseudomonadota; class Alphaproteobacteria; order UBA1280; family UBA12223; genus UBA12223. The sequence goes on along the minus strand of DMEM01000176.1, from coordinate 6,535 downwards.
ACATGATGCCATGCCTAATGCTAAAACCACCAATAATAATTTTTTAAACATTTTCCTATTCTCCAATTTATGTTTTTGTTATTAAGATTTATTAGTTACATTCTATCTAAAATTAGAATAAACTGCAAAGTAAATTATTACTTTTTTAGATAGAGAAACTAGTACCACAGCTACATGAGCTTGTAGCATTTGGGTTTTTAATTTTAAAGTGACTTGCTTGTAGTTCTTCTACAAAGTCAATAGTTGAACCATTAATATAGCCATTTGAAATGCTATCAACAACAATTTTTAGCCCTTCAACGGTAGTTTCTAAGTCATTTTCTGTAAGAGTTTCGTCAATATCAAATGTGTAGTTAAAACCATTACAGCCACCTGAATCAACTTTTAGTCTTAAAAAGCTGTTTGGCTTTTTTGAAAACACATCTTTTAGCTTTTTCTTAGCTGAATCTGTAAGCTCAAATTTACAGTCACTTACTTGTGTATTTAAGTCGTCAAACTCAATTTTTATCATAATTTGTAAAATCCTTAATTTTTTGTGAAAATATTTCTCTAAAATACTTATAATGTCTTGCAAAAAGTATAATATAGTGCTAAAATTTTTGCAACACTAAAAAAATATATTCGGAGGTAGATCTTATGTCTGCAAATAATTTCTCATTAAAAAGTAGCGCAAAAGTTGTTTGGCTAAAAAGAGGTTCAGCTATTGCTGTGCTTGCAGGTTTTGCCTGGTTAGTTATTTCAGCTGTATCAAATAATGTTGATAATGAAACACTAGAGCCAATGGTTGTTAAAGCTCCAGAAATGGTTAAACAACGCCCTGAAACTCCAGGTGGTATGAAAATTGATCATCAAGATAAACAGTTGTTTGATTTATTAGAATCTGAAACTTCAAGTGATGCTGTAAATGATGCAGTTATCGCAAAAGCAAAAGACTTAGATGCAAAAAATGCTGAACTAGCAAGACAAGCTATTGAAAAGAAAGCTCTTGCTGAAAAAGTAAAGGTTACTAAAGTAGCTCCTAAAATTGTAAAAGTAGAGCCTAAAGCTGAAGTTAAAAAAGTTGAAGTGGCAAAGCCAGTTGTTAAAACTGTAAAAGTTGAAAAGCCAGTTCAAGTAGCTAAAAAAGAAGCTCCAAAATCAGTGCCTGTTGTAAAAACTTCAGTTGCAAATGGTTGGGCTGTTCAGTTAGGTTCATTTAGAAAAAATGCTGATGCTAAAAGAGCAGTAGGTGTTTATAATAAAAAAGTTGGTAATATTTTAGTAGGCCTAAAACCTTATGTTAAAAGAGTTGATTTAGGCGAAAAAGGCGTTGTTTACAGAGTTTACTTTACAGGTCTTAAAGATAAAGAACATGCTAAACAAATCTGTAGCCAACTTAAAGTTCAAAAACAAGCTTGTTTAAGAGCAAAAATCTAATAAAATATATTTATTAATAAAAGGGGTGTAACTATGAAGGATATCATACTATATTTATTAGGCTTACCAGGGATTTTCGTTATATTATTTCTGTTTGCATCATTTTACTTATTTACAAGTAAATTTGCTAAAGCCAGAACTCTAAGTGTAATTTTATTAGTTACAGTTCTTTTATTCTCAAATGTATTCGTTGGTAAGTTTTTAGCTTCATTTTTAATTTCAGATGTTAAGTTTAAAGCGGTAAGTTCTTTAGAAGAAATTGATATGATTGTAATGCCATCTCAAGGTATTGATTATAACGGACCAGCAATTGGCTGGACTCCAAATGAAGATTCATTTAAAGCAGCTAATATTGCATATTACTTACAGGCAAAACTAGCAGATAGAAAAGTACCTGTATTAATGTGTGGTGGTAAAATTGAAGGTAATGACACTGATAAAGCAGAATCAGAAGTAGTTAAAGCATATTTTGACAATCAAACAACACAAATTCGAAAAACACTAACAGAAACAATTTCTAAAAATCTATATGAACAGGCTTGGCAATGTAGTAGCATTATGAAACGCTACAACGTTAAAAACCCTGGTTTAGTTGTAGATGAAATAAAAATGCTTAGAACATTAGCATTATTTAGATCAAGAGGAGTTGAAATGATTCCATTCCCTGTATTTGCAATTCAAAAAGAGCGATCCTCGGTTTCTCAATACCTGCCAAGTATTGAAGGTTTAATGCTAAATAGATCCGTAATTAAAGAGTATATAGAACTAGCATTAGACTTAATCAATCAAAGAATTGAAGTAAGATATCTATCTTACAAACCAAAAGAATTAGAAAATAAGGAATAAATAAAAATGATCGACGTTAAATTATTAAGAGAAAACCCAGAAGTAGTAGATGCAAGCCAAGCAACAAGAGGTAAAGAACCTGTATCTGCAGAATTTAAAAAGTTAGACGAAGCTTTAAGAGCGATTAAAACAGAAATCCAAGAATTACAAAATAAAAGAAACGTAGTTTCAAAGCAAATAGGTATTGAAAAATCACAAGGTAATGACGCTGCAGAACTATTAGCTGAAATGGCTGGTATTTCTCCAAGAGTTAAAGAACTTGATGAAAAACAAAGAGAAGCACAAAAAACATTTGATGACTTTATTGCTACAATTCCCAATGTTTTATCAACTGATGTTCCTGCAGGTGCTGATGAAGAAGATAATATTGAATTAAGAGGTTACCTAGAGCCAACTAAATTTGATTTTGAACCAAAAGAACACAATGAATTAGGTGTTAACTTAAATCTTATTGATTTTGAAGCAGGTCAAAAAATTGCAGGTTCTCGTGGTTTTTGGTTACAAGGTGATATTTCAAGACTTGAAAGAGCTATTTCAACATTAATGCTAGAGCTTAAAGCTGAAGATGGTTACACAGAAGTTAGCCCTCCATTTATGGTTAATGAAGAGTGTATGTTCGGTACAGGTCAATTACCTAAATTTACAGAAGATTTATATGTGACAACAGATGGTAAATGGTTAATTCCAACATCTGAAGTTCCATTAACAAACTATGTTAGAGATAACATTTGGGCAGAATCAGACCTTCCATTTAAATTTACTGGTTTAACACCTTGCTTTAGAGCTGAAGCTGGTTCAGCGGGTCGTGATGTTGGTGGTATTTTAAGAGTGCATCAATTCCAAAAAGTTGAAATGGTACAAATTGTACACCCAGATGAATCAAACAAGACTCATGAAGAGATGATTTCTTCAGCTGAAAAAGTACTACAAACTTTAGAATTACCATATAGAGTAATGCAACTATGTTCAGGTGATACAGGTTTTGGTGCAAGAAGAACTGTTGATTTAGAAGTTTGGTTGCCAGGCCAAGATGCATACAGAGAAATCGCGTCAATTTCAAACTGTTGGGACTTCCAAGCACGTAGAATGAAAGCAAGATTTAAAGATGCAGAAGGTAAAGTAAGATTCTTACACACACTAAACGGTTCAGGTTTAGCTGTAGGTAGATGTTTACTTGCTGTTATGGAAAACTACCAAACTGAAAACGGTGATATTGTTATTCCAGAGGCATTAAGACCATTCATGAGAGGTCAAGAAATTATCACTAAATATACAAAATAAAGAGTATTAAAAGTGCATCTAAAAAATAAGCAAATAGCAGAATCAAAAGCTAGACTGTTCGAGAAAATCGAACAGTCTGGTGTTTTATCTACATCAACCCTTAAAGCTTTAGCAAGTGTTGATAGAGAAAATTACGTTGATGAAAAACTAGTACCTCAAGCTTATGATGATTCAGCTTTGCCAATTCAAGCAGGGCAAACAATTTCTCAGGTTTTAATCGTTGGTATTATGATAGAAGCTTTAAATATTTCTTGGGAAGATAAATTACTTGAAATTGGAACAGGCTCAGGTTATCAAACAGCTGTTTTAGCTAGGTTAAATAGACGCGTTTTTTCAATTGAACGCTTTTTAGAGTTAGTTCATGTAGCTGAAAAGAATTTAGAGTCTGAGCCAAATAACAACTATACGATTATTCATGCTGATGGATATGAGGGATTTACTAGCCAATCGCCATTTGATAAAATTATTGTAAGTGCTGCCTCTGAAAATATTCCAGATAAACTTTTGCAACAAATGAAAGTTGGTGGTATAATGGTACTGCCTTTAGGACAAGAAGGTCAAACACAAGAATTATTAAAAGTTATTAAAACTGAAGATTCATATACAACACATTCACTAGGATTCGTAAAATTTGTACCAATGTTAAAAGGTACAGTTTAATTTAAAAGGAGAGTATTCATGAGTTCAAAAGCTCTTTATGAAAAAGTTTCATCATTTGCTACTAATAAAAATGCAGGTTGGTATTTATTTGCCATTGCTTTTGCAGAGTCTACATTTTTCCCAATTCCACCTGATGTATTATTAATTCCACTATGTATTTTATTGCCAACTAAAGCATTTAGATTTGCATTAATGGCAACACTAGGTTCTGCACTTGGTGGTGTGGTTGGTTACTTTATAGGGGCTATGTTCCAAGATACAATAGGAATGGGAATTATTAACTTCTACTCACTACAAGAGTATTATGAAAAAATTCAACAATGGTACCAAAACTATGATGTGTTAATTGTTGGTGTCGCAGGTTTTTCTCCAATTCCATACAAAATATTTACTATCACCTCTGGTATGTTTGATATTAACTTTGCAGGTTTTGTTGCTATGTCTGTTATCTCTAGAGGTGCAAGATTCTATCTAATCTCATGGGTTTTATGGAGAGGTGGCCCAGAGCTTAAAGTTTGGGTTGAAAGAAACCTATACCCACTAACAATGTTAGCAGGTGTGGCAATTATTTTAGCTGTGGTTGCTTGGCAATTACTAGCAGTAACAAACTAAAAAAGCATTTAAGGAAAAAATTATGTTTAATCAAAAAGGTTTATTAGCATTATTAACAATAACTTTATTATCAGCTTGTTCTGTAACTCAGCCAAAAGCACCATTAGTTAATGGTTTAGAATCTGCAAAAAAAGATGGACAAAAAGTTAAAAAAACATATCAAGAACCTAAATATACAATGGTTAGAGAAACTGTAGAGGTTAAACACAAGGTTTATCATACAGTAAAGCCAGGTGATCGTATTTGGGCTTTAGGGCGTAAGTATAAAGTTGATCCTAGAAAAATCATTAAACAAAATCATCTTAAAAATCCAAATGTTTTAAATACAGGTGATAAGCTTTATATAAAAACAGAAGTAAAAAAGAAAGTTGTTCACAAAAAGCAACTAGTTAAGGTTCATCAAACTTTACGAGAACAAACAAAGCCTTATTCTTTAACAAGAAATCCTAAGCTTTATAACCAAAATACTCCTGAGTTTAGAAAGCAAATTTCTATTCCAAGACAAGATGTTACAAAAACGAATAAAAATAAAAACTTAGACTTTGGTTACCATAAAGTTAAAAGAGGTGAAAATCTGTTTAGAATTGGTAAAAAATATGGAGTTTCTGTGTTTGACTTAATGGCTTATAATGATTTAGGCTCTCCTCAAGACTTAAAAGCTGGCTTTAAACTAAAAATTCCAGTTGCTAAAAAAGAATTTAAAGCTAAAGAATCTGTAGTTGTAGCATCTAAAAAAGTAACATCAAAAGATACAACTTTAAACTTTGATAAAATTGATAAAAATTTAGCCAAGAAAAAAGGTTTTATTTATCCAGTAAATGGTAGAATTATTTCTAAGTTTGGTAAGCAAGGTCATGGCATTAGAAATGATGGTATTGACTTAGCGGTTAAAATGGGAACACCTGTTAGAGCATCACAAAAAGGTACTGTAATGTATTCAGAAAGTGTTTCTACATTAGGTAATATGGTTCTAATTAAGCATTCATATGGTTATATTTCAGCATATACTCATAACAGTAAACTTTTAGTTAAAAAGGGATCTAAAGTAGCTAAAGGACAAGTTATTGCTCTATCTGGTGACTCTGGAAATGCTAAGCAGCCTATGTTACATTTTGAATTAAGAAGATATGGTAAAGCTGTTAACCCAACTAGACTATTAAAATAATATATAATTAGAAAGAGGGTATGGTAGAATCTATACCCTTTTTTATGTCAGTAAGTTACAGATTTGGTTTTGTGCATAATAACTTGAAAAAACAAAATTTCCTTATTTAATGTAGCACTAGGGATAGTTATGTACATCACAAAATTATTATTATTACTTTTTCCAATTATTTTAATTAACATTGTAGTTTTATTACTCTATGTAGACGATATTTTTACGCCAAACAGTAACTGGGGTGTTTGGCTAGGGGTTGTTACTTTAATGTCCTTGGTATGTGGGGGAACTTTGATTAATGGTGCGAAGTATATGATATTAGTTGATACTATTTACTGCCTTTTATTTGCAATTTTTGTATTAGCGATGACTGTATCAATTTATTTCATTCTATTAATTAAATTTTCTTTTAGTTTTTATAGTTTTGATCTGTTAGCCTTAGTTTTCAGTTATATTTTACCACCTTTAACGATATACTCTTTAAAGTCAAAAAATGAATTTTTTACAAGGTATGAAATCACCGACTAATTTTTAAAATTAGATAAAGTAGCCACTCTAATG
>DMEM01000039.1 GCA_003450915.1 Alphaproteobacteria bacterium | reverse complement strand
TGGGATCTCTCGCCAATCACCCGGAGCCACCAGTCTTATCCCACCGAGTTTTGGTCTTAATACGGTGCGATAGTGTTCAATCCAGATGTGATAAAGGGCTTCCTTATCCAGAATGCGCCGGGTACTGCCCAGACTGACAAGCTTTTCAGACTCCAGGTGTTTAAACCCCTTGCTGACCATACCCAATGAAATATTTGCCATCTCGGCAATGGCTCGAAACGGTAGACGTAACACATCCTCTTGAGCCAACAAGGAAAACAGCAGCTTCATAAAGCCCAACCCCGGCTTTGCCTGCTGCTGAGTTGCAGGGTGACTTACGGAGCTGTTTTTTCCTTCAATCCACAAATTGAGCCCGTTACAGCTCACCCTGGCGTTACCGGCCTCATCAATGAAGTTGATAGCATTGCTGGAGCAAAAGTCGGCGAGATGAGCAGTCAATCTGTTGCACACCAACAGAGTATCTGGCCTAGCAGCTCCAAGCAGTGCTGTGAGGCTTTCTTTACGATGGATATGCTTTATTTCAACGCTGAACCGGTAGCGTTCGCCGTGTACCATCAGGGTCACTTCAGCATCAGTATAATGCTTGCCATCCGGCTTTGGATCGAAGGTGCACTCCCCTTGAATGTGCGAGGGCAGATTATCTATGGCCAGCATCAGCAAGGTCGCGTTAGTGTTCACACATCACCACCGTTCATGAATCATGAACAAATAATAAACGTGAACACCAAATTCTGCAAGAGTCTGGTTATCCCAGCTGGTTTCATCCTTGCTGAAACTGTCCGAGCGCCGAGCCTCTTGATAAGTATCTGTTCGCAACGTGAACAAGTGATGAACTTCAGTAATCGCCCATGATCCTAGCTTACTTATGGTGGATCAGAAGCTTCCTTTTTACCTAGGCCTTATTCAAGCGATAAAATCAATTCAACACATGCTGTGGTTTTAGATACACACCTAGTATGAAACCATGGTAAGTTACTGATAATTTTTCAAAAATTATATAGTAACCATGACTATCGATATCGAACTAACTACTCTAACAGAGTCCAATGCAGACTCGTTTCTTTTGACTTTCCGTAGCCAAAACCAGAATAAACATATACTGATAGACGGGGGCCTGAAGAGAGATGGTAGACAAGCCATTAAGCTGATAGAAAATATTTTCGAACAAGGGGAAATTATCGACCTTGTTGTGCTGACTCACGTCGATATCGACCATATAAATGGTTTATTATCTTTATTCGAAAACAATAAAGTTAACGCTGATAATGTGGGGCTTGTCCTGTTCAATGTTCCGAACAGCATTGTAGAGACAGAATTAATTAAAGATAAAAAAACTCAATGTGGTTACAAGGAAGGGAACCAACTTTTAGAACTGATTATCAAAAAAGGTATCAACTTCACTCAAGCAGTTGAGGGAGATAAGTTCAGCCTTGGAGGTGAGATTACTATAGATATATTGGCTCCTACGAAATCGGCCTTGGAACTAGATCATGAAAACTGGCTAAAAACGCATATTGGTCACGATGAAGACGAAGACTATGACAAAGAGAAATTAATTGAGGAAAAACACAAGGAAGATATCAAGCCACAAAATTTATCAAGCATAGTGTGCTTAATCACATGTGATGAGAAAAAAATGTTATTTTGTGGTGACAGCACTCCAAGCCAAATCCTTAAGAATGGATTAGGTGAAACTCCCGTCGACATTCTAAAAATCCCCCACCATGGAAGTAAGTACAATATCAACAGAGAGCTGATAACTAGCTTTCCATCAAAGAGATACTTGATACCTGGGAACAAATTTTCATATCCAAATTTTTATACCATCGCCTTGATTGAAGATATTTTTACTAACTCAATGGTTCATGTCCCAAAAGGAAGCTGGGTGCATAGTGAACGTATGAACAAAGACATTCAGTTAGATTTCGTTGAGTATGAGTTTGGGACGAGGATTACTTTATGAGTATTGATCTTAGTCATTTGCACGCCGCGCTTGTGCAAGTTAAGTCGAAGCTAAAAGGTAGTGGTGTTTGGCTAAACCTAGGCTTAACAGAACATTCTTATGTACTTACAGCAACGCATAATATTGATATAAATAACATTGATGTGTATGACTCAAATCATGAACTACTAGATTCCGAGTTTGTTTGTTCATTAGAAGGACTAGATGTCTCACTCATAAAGATAAAAACCGCATGTAATAGCAATATAGAATTATGTTTAGATGAAGAAAAAACAAATAATGATAATTCAAAATGCTGGATCTTAGGTTACCCAAAATCTTTAGTTAAAACATCGCCACACAGTTCTATTCAGCACCAAGGAACGATTCTTAATGTAGAAGAAAAAATGATCTTCAGGATTGATGAAATTCTTCCGGCTTATTCAGATAAAGATAATATAGAAGGTTTCTCTGGGGGACCTATTTTCGAAGTTAGTAATGAATCAATATATTTGAAAGGAGTAATTACTGATTCATTTGATGATGGATTCTTTTATCAAAGAATACTAGGTACAAAGCTAGTTAAAGTAATAAATTCATTACCGACTTTAATAAAAGAAGAAATAAAATGTAAGAACACCATAGATACAATCATTAATAAATCATGTGATGTTCTGGATGAAAAAATCACCAAATATATTTTGGACGGTGATTTATTAGAAAAATTAAATTATATAGACCTAGAAAAACTTCAGAATTGTAAATATTTTTACTTGCCTGATGATCAACCAAAAAATACTCAACACTTATCTTTGATGAGAAACTTAGAATCTCTAAAGTCATATGTTCACACAAGAATAATATCGTTAATTATGGATGATGAGTTATCTGATGTTTTGTTAAACCCTACTAAATTTGAAGCTAAAAGGATATTTACTATTCATGTTACTAACTTCAAAGAAAAACATGAACTTATTGCGAAATTAATAAGGCAAGAGAATAGTTTTGAGTATTCAAACTCTATAGTGCTGATAATATATTCAGGCGATGACAATGATCTGAAATATATAACAAAAAATAGAGTGTCAAAAGTTATATCAAACTATGCTGAAGGTAGAACACCAGAGCTATATGATACCTCCGCATCGATTCAGGAAAGAGGTAGATTGAGAAATTTTTTAGATCCTATTAAAAAATCCCAGATGAAATTTTCAGTCATTAATATTAAGTTCTTAGTTGGAATGATTGTTAGCCATATTGAAGATGAATTCTATGATGAAGAATATGACAGATCTTTGATTAAAGATGAAATCATTGAGGTGGTTAAAAAGTATGAATAAGATTGACTACAGTTCTTTAGATTTTGAAGATAAAGATGCAGCAGAAAGCTACATTCTAGAAAATGACATTATATTATTCAGTGATGCAGGAGACATTATCATTTGTTATCGATCTAACGCTGAAAATATAAGTCGAAATTGGAATGACATAACAACTAAAACAGCATTGTACTTTCAATCCAACCTATTAGATGAGATATCTGCTAGCAACTTACTTCTTGTTTTTTGTTCTACTGATGAAATTGACATTAATACAAGAAAGAAAATCCAATCAGACACTTACTGTTGTAGAAAAATAGCTAGAAGCAATGTAGGTGATATTGAGTCAAGTATAAAAGATTTGGTTTTCTATAATACGGATAATGAACGAAAGGTAAGTTCTTTATCATTAATAGATTTAATCGAAAAAAAACACCCTGATGTATTTAATTTAATGGACGTAAAACAATGAGCGAAAATAGAATTAAAAAGGTTTATTTTGATAGCTTCAGGGCATTCCCTGGAAGCCTTGAATTAGATTTTAAGGTAAACAACAATATTGCAGATATTGTTGTCATCTATGCTCCAAATGGTACGGGAAAGACGAGTGCAATTGAAGGTATTGAGTGGGCAACTACAGGTAAGATTTCTAGGCTTGATAACATAATATCTAAAAATAATGCTCGTAACAGAAACCCTAAAGAAGGTAATATTTTAAAAAACAGGCAAAGTAAAAAGAAAAATGCGACAGTCTCTATAGAGTTAGAAAATGGTTCTATTATTAAGAGAAAAACTAAGCCCAAGCAAAATCGAAATAACGACTATTGTGCAGGAGTAATTGAAAGCACTATCGATAACTCGGATAAATTTACAAACAACATTCTTAGCCAAGGCTCTATCAGTAAATTCTCGTATGAAGCAAGTAGCGGTGAGCTTTTTAAGTCTTTAGTAAGCAACAAAAGCAGCCATAAAGATATTGAAGCATACGATAATCTGAACGAACTTAAAGGCAAGATAGAAAGTTATAATACAAGAAACAAAAGTCAAATTACCTATATTGAGGAGCAAATTGAGCGTTATAAAAATGAGATTGAAGAGTTAGAACAAGAGTTTATAGACGATAAGAATTTTACTAACGCTGAAGAATTTAGTTTATTAAAAGAAAATTACAGTCTATATCAGGACTTATCAAACAAAACTTTTTCAGAGTTAGTTACATACTTTACAGAGTTATCCTTGTCACTCGAATCTCTGAGAGAAAAGCTTATTTCATTTGACTTGTCTGACTTTAAGCGAGCAACCAAGGAAAAATTACTAGCGTCAAAGATCATACACCTTGACAGAAGAATAATTAAAAAAAATAATGAAATTATAGTTTTTGAAAAAAATCGTAATAAACTAAAGAAGGAAAAAGAAAAATTTGATCTATTTCTAGAGTCAAGCAATATTGCTGCAATAAATAGCAAATTAAACTTATATTCGGAAATAAATAAAGACTTAGATTCTTGCACTAGTTATATATCTAAACTTGGTGATATTAATGCAAAGATAAATCTTAAACTTAGATTTAATGAACCTTCGGCACTTGTTGAAAAAAAGAACAATCTCAGTTTAGCTATTGGTTCAATTTCTTCGATCTTTGGCAACCGAGATCAAAGTGATGTCAAGATTTTGTACAAGGATTCTTTTATTGCTAAAATTAACAGTAAAATTGAATCGGAAAATGTAAAACTAGTATCATTAACAAGAGCATCTTATATTAAAGAAAACCAAGATGACATCGATGTGTCTATTCTTAAAAATAGAACTTTAGAATTAGGCAATTTAAACTCAAACATTACTGAATTAGAGTTTAAAAAGGAAAAGATAACAACATTTGAAGAAAAGCTTGGATTGATTAAGTCTTATGTCATCGAAGTAATAAATGAAAAGCAGTTAAGTAATTGCCCTGCATGTGGAACAAAATACGGTAGTGTTGATGAGTTAATCAACTCTATTGAAAGCTTAGAATCGGAATCACAAAGTTTAGTTGAAGGTGCACTAGGTACTCTAAATAATCGAAAACTAATTCTAGTCGAAGAAATTGATAACCTTACGAAGAAGATTGACGATAAGGTTTCTAAACAAAAAATAGCTACCCATGATAACATTTCAAAGCTTAGAGATAGAAAAAATCAACTCACAGAATTATATTCCCTTCTGAATGAGTTAAATGTGGGTTATGAAGATGCTAAAATTAATGATGTACTGCAACAGATTCATGAACTTAACGAGAAACTAGAAATAAAACTGTCTTTAAAATTAAAAAGATATAACAAGTATTCGCGCTGGTTAGATAAAGTAGTAAAGCTTATATCTGAAAAGAGACAAGATTTAGATGATTGTAATACTAAGCTTCAAAATCTGAGTCAGAATTGCTTAAATAAGTTTGGCAGTGGAATTAAAGATCTTATTTATATCTCAAAGTCCAATCATGTTTACTTGTTTATGATAAATAATATCAATAGTCGCCTAAAGAATATTAACGAAACAATCTCTGCTGAAGGTTTAAATTTAAAAAAACTCGAGGATGCCACATCACGACTTCGAGTAAAAGCTGGATTTAATCAAGTTAACTCCATGCAAGAGGTTTTAAGAAAAGCTACAAATAGTACAAAAGAAATAAGAACTAACTACAATTACATTAAGTCAAGAGTTTACTCTTACAAAATCAATAAAACTATTTTCTTTGTTGAACAAACTTCATTACTTAAAGAAAAATTTGACTTTTACCTATCTAACCTAGAAACATCACAAAAATTAAAAGGAATAAGAGGAAACATTAAAGAGAGTAAGGAATCTCTATCTATAAAGAAGCTAGAGTTGAATGCTGATATAGTAAACCTTAGGAAAGTAAATGAAGCTTTAGATGATGCAATGGGTTACTTCGCTCAACTTGCAAGTGACAGTATAAATAGCGAAATTCTCAATGACATGTTTATGTATATAGAACCTCATCTAAAATATGATGAGATTTATTTCAAAGTAGATCTACATGCAAATAATAAAGGTATATATATCCAAGCTAGGGCCAATTCAATTAATGATAACAACACACCAATATACTATCTAAGCGAAGCGCAGATAAACATACTCTCCATATGTATTTTCCTTGCGGATCATGCGAGAAAGTTTAATGATGATTCAATCAATGCAATAATCATTGATGATCCAGTGCAAAGTATGGATGACTTAAATAGCTATGCTTTAATAGATTTATGTAAAATATTTGCAAGGAGATTTAAAAAGCAAATCATAATTACAACTCACAATCGTAGCTTTTTTAATTTATTTAGAGAAAAACTACCTGAGATACGTTATTCAACCAAATACATAAACCTATAAGAGTTATAAATAACACTCTCGTCGCTAGAGCGCTAAGTGAAAGTCTAGTCACTATTTAATGCGCTCTTCTTCAACTGTCTTAATAAAATATTTAGCATCTTTATCATTTAGCGCCCTTCATACTAATCTAGTTACATTTGTCATCTGTTATCTAATCTGCTGCTCACTAATTTAGTAAAACTGTTAATACGCAGTTGTCCATGAATAGGTAGCTTTGGGTATAATACTTTTGTTCTTCTATCGATTGCCATGTTTCCCTCTCCTTTGACGTATGCTATGTAGAAATGCGGGCCAGTGCACCGGCCCGTGTGCTTTTAAAGACCGGTACTGCTAACTACGGCACTTTCTGAAAATGGGGGGCTCGATTCCCCTGCTTTGACGG
>DMEM01000028.1 GCA_003450915.1 Alphaproteobacteria bacterium | reverse complement strand
CATAGCTTTCAAGTATATTGAATACTTCTTGATAGTTTTTTTCATTTAAAAATATAGTTGCTAATTCTTTAACTGCCAAAGTGCAGTCTTTATCTAGATCTAAAGCTTCTAGGTAACTTTTTTTAGCATTGCCTATATTTTTTTTACTATACTCTTTCGAAGCTAAGTTACAAAGAAGTAAAGCTAAGCCATTTTTATAAGAATCATCAATTTGAATTAATTTTTTTCTGTAAACAACAGCTTTAACCCAATCAACTTGTCTTTCATATAATTTTGAAATAGCTAGTAAACAATCTTTTTCTCTTTGGGAGTTCTTATCTGTTAGTTTTAAAGCCATAAGTAGATTTTCTTCTGCCTTATCAAAAAGACCAGAAGCTAAATAGTCTCTACCAAGCTCAAGAATAATACGAGACTCAAGATGCTTTGATATACTCTCTTTTTCCAATAGTTTTTTATGAATTTGAACTGATTTATCAAACTCGCCACTTTTTCTAAAAAGTTTTGCCAGTTTTAAATAGATTTCAAAATCTTCAACTTTTTCAATTTTCAAATCTTCTTTTGTATCATAAAGCTCTTCAGATAAAGAAAGAGATCTACTTCTTTTCTCCATTCTTGGCTTAATAGCCAGCATATAGCCAGCTAATACAAAAGCAAGATAAATTGGAACGTTAATTAGAAAGACATCAAAACTAAAAATATTTTCCATTATTTACTCGCTTATATATTTTGATTTATTTTTATTACCTTTAAATTTGGCAACTAGCTTAAATATGTTTAACTTATTTTTAAGATATTCAAACCTTGTAATAATAACCGCAGATAAAAAACCTGCAAAAAAACAACCTAAAACTAATACATATAGAGGAATATAAACCTCATATTCTGGTAATAGCACAACTAAAATATCGGCATTATTTAGCACTGCAAAAGCCAAAAAGGCTAATGCAAATAAAGCTAAAATAATACCGATTAAAATTTTGAATACATTATTCATCAAATAACTCTTTTATTTAATTATTTGTTAAGAATGCCCTGTAACTTTGTTGACATTTTAAACTTAACATTTTTTCTAGGAGAAACCGCCACCTGTTCACCAGTTTTTGGGTTTCTAGCTTTAGAAAAGTTTCTTTCTTTTGCACTAAATACACCAAAGCCTCTTAGTTCAACTCTATAGCCTCTTTTTAAGCAGTTAGAGATTTCGCCAAACATAGTATCTACAACGTTAACAGCATCTTGATACTCTAATTCTTTATGTTTAAGTGCAATATTTTCGATTAATTCCGATCTTTTCATAAACTTTATCCTATATTTAAATTTTTACATTTATATTTTAAAAAACCTGTCTGTATTATACAACAACTATTATAAATTTCAAAGAAATTTGTAAATAAAGTTGAAACTATTTTTATTACTAGACAATAAAACAAGCCTGATTTCTCAGACTTGTTGAACTATAATTGATTTTTAGTTATTTTGCAATCATTTTCGGCACAGAAGTATAAGATTCTAAGTACATATTTAATTTATTTGCAATACTTGATGTTAATTGATCTGCTAAAATATCTTGAAATTTAGTCTTTTCTGGCTCTAATAATGAATACTCAACAAGCTCTAAATCCTTTGAAATTTCTTTTTCTGTGTGCAGAAACTCTAATAACTTAGATTTATTACCTAATGAATCTATTAAGCCATACTCAAACGCTTTTTTACCAATAAGCACCCTGCCGTCTGAAACAATTGCTTCAACTTCAGGAGTAAGAGTTCTTCTTTGTTTTACTTCATCCATAAAAATTGTTTGTAATTCATTAACTGTTGTTTGTAAATAGTTTTGAGCTTTATCTGATCTTCTATTAATCGGAGATGTAATAGATTTTAACTCTCCACTTGTAATTTCTGCTGATTTAATACCAATTTTTTCAGCAAGTTCTGTAGCATCAACTAAAGGCATTAAAACACCTATTGAGGCTGTTAACGTTGCCTTATTTGCCACAACATAATCACCAGATAGTGAAATTAAAAACCCTGCTGAAGCAGCAACTGTCTTCATTTGAACAACTAAAGGCTTAACTTCTGCAATCTCTTTTAAAGATTCCAAAATCTCTAAGCCAGGCACCATTGCTCCACCTGGTGAGTCAATAGTTAAAATAACAGCTTTTGCATGCTCATCATCTTTTAAAGTTTCTAAACGTTTTAGTCGATAGTCATCTTCTAAAATAATTCCTTCAATTTTAATTTCTGCAATATAATTTTCTTTTTTACTTACTACCTGCTCTGTTTTATTATTGTTTAAAAATAACAAGGCTAGAGTAATTAAAAACAATAGCACAGCTAAAAGCCTCCAGCGACGCTTGGCTTTGTCTAGTTTTAACATCATAAATAGTTTTTCTTCTGTTGTGTTTGCCACTGAACCTGTCATTTAATAACCCTTTTTTGTTTAGATATAATATACTGTCTTTAATATTACTGTAATATAACATTGTTTGTAAATTTATGTCAAATAAGCAAATAAAAAAAATTGACTAGTGTTAAAGGTTATTATATAATATAACCTGTATGATA
>DMEM01000185.1 GCA_003450915.1 Alphaproteobacteria bacterium | reverse complement strand
ATAAAAAATAATAAAAAATGAAATAGGGGCATCATGGATGAATTTAAGGGGGCTAAAATCTTAATTGTTGACGATCAACGTCATAATCGAGATTTGGTTAAATTTTTCTTACAACAAGCTGGGTATAGTAATTTTATAGAGGCAGATAACGCCTCTAGTGCGTATGAATTAGCTTTAAAACACGTACCAGATATTATATTTCTTGATGTTCAGCTTGAAGATGAATCGGGGTTTGATGTTTGCAGAAATATTAAAAACCAAGAAAACCTTAAAGACATCCCTATTTTATTTTTATCTGCTTTTAACGAAACAGAAAATAAAGTTATTGGTTATAAGCTAGGTGCTGTTGACTTTGTTAACAAGCCTATTAATCATTATGAGCTTATGGCCCGTACTCATGTTCATTTAAAAAATGGACAGTTATTAAAACAGTTACAAACATATCAAGCTAGAACTAGCTATGAGCTAGAAAAAGCAAAGAAAACTCAAAATTCTATTTTGCCTTCAAAAAAAGAGTTAGAGGCTATTCAAAATAATCATTATTTAAAAATTGAATCAGTATTTAACTCATCAAGTGAGCTTGCAGGAGATTATTGGAAAGCTTTAGAGTTAGATGATGAATTTGTTATGATTACTCTAGCAGATTTTTCAGGTCATGGGGTTTATTCTGCTTTAAATACAGTTAGAATTGATTTACTTATTGCCCAAGCTAAAATAGACACTCTAAAAGATCCTCAAAAAACTATTAAGTATTTGAATAAACATTTACATAAAGCATTACCAAGTGATGAATTCTGTTCTCTTGTTTATTTAGTTATGAATACTCAAACAGGAGTTATTGAATATGTTGCATCAAATAGCCCTGATTTGTATCTTCTTAAAGCAGACGGGTCAGAGCCTATTGCTTTAAAAGGGCGTGGATTTCCACTAGGTTTAACTAAAAACTTAGAAGATTCAGATTATACATATGATAAAATTCAATTAAATTTTGGTGATTCATTAATGGCTTATAGTGATGCATTAACAGAAGAAGCTCATGAAGATGGATCTCGTTGGTTAGATGAGGGCTTATATAGTGTTTTACAAGAAGCACAGGCTTCAGATGAAAAGTTCGAATATATTCTTGATAAGTTTAATGCTACTGTTAGCAAACCTCTTCAAGATGATCTAACAATCGTTAGCGTTACTAGAACTTCTTTAAAATAATTATTTATAAAACTTCAAAAATAATATATAATTGATATGAATTTATAGAAAAAGAGTTTATCTGTTTTAAATAAGCTCTAATATAACGTGTCTAAGGTACAAAAGAAGATGAATTTACAAAGTCAGCAGCAAAAAATATCGCAAAAAGCAACTAAATTGCAATTGCAAGCATCACACCCTGAAAGTTCAGTATGGGTATCTGCTTCTGCTGGTACTGGTAAAACTCACGTGTTAACACAAAGAATTTTACGTCTATTATTAAATGATCCATTTTTAAAAATATCAGAAGTACTAGCTATTACCTTTACAAAAGCCGCTGCTATGGAAATGCAAAATAGGCTTATTGAAAAATTGGCTGAATGGGTAAAAGCGACAGATTCAGACTTATTAACAGAATTAGAATTTTTACTACAAAGAAAAGCAAATGCTAAAGATTTAATCAATGCTAGAATTTTACTGACTAAAGTTATTGATGATTCAGTTGGTTTAAATATTAGTACTGTGCATAGTTTTTGTGAAACATTATTAAGAAAGTTCCCGCTTGAGGCTGGAATTCCGAGTTCATTTACTTTAATTGAAGATCGTGATGCTCGAAAACTATTAAAAAAAGCTTGGTTTAAAGCTGTAAAACAGCAAATTGATACTAATAAAGATCTTTTTTCTCAAGTAGCTAACTTAATGGGGGAACACTCATTAACAGATGCTGTTAACACAATTCTAAATCAGAAAAATAGATTCTATAAAATGTTGTATCATTATGGTGGTATTAATCAGTTTTTAGTGAATCTAAAAGAAGAATTTAAAATTATAAGTTTTGATGAAGCTGCTTTAAGGTCTCAAATTTTAGATTTTGATATAGATACAAAAAATAAGTTAAAAGATATTTTAGATGTAGCACTAGCTGATGGTTCAGCTACATGTATGAAGCTTGTGGATAAGTTAGAGAAAGTTCTACAAAAAAATGGAACTCAAAAAGATCTGACAGCTCTTTATAAAGATATTTACTTTACAAAAGATAAGCCAAGGGCAAAAGTTCTTACTAAAAAACCTGCTGAAAAATTAAGTTTTGATATTGAAGATTTTAAAATGGAAGAATTTGATAGAATTAATGCTATTTTAGATTCTATTACAAATCTTCAAAACTATAAAATCAGCCAAGTTTTGTGTATTTTAGCTGATAAAATGTTTAAATATTATGAAAAAGAAAAGCTAGATTTATCATATTTAGACTTTAATGATCTAATTGATTATTCTGAAAAACTAGTTAATAAAACTGAAATTCAGGACTGGATCCGTTATAAGCTTGATAGCAAAATTAAACATTGTTTAATCGATGAAGCACAAGATACAGATATGCAACAATGGAATATTTTACATGGTATTATCGAAGAGTTTTATTTTGGGCAGGGTCAGCATGAAAAACCACGTACAACATTTGCCGTTGGTGATATGAAACAATCGATTTATCGTTTTAGAGGGGCAAACCCAGAAGTTTTTGATAATATTCGTCAAGAGCTAGATAAAAAAGCAGCACCTATTGACCATGACTTTAAAGTTGTTGGTCTGCATACATCATTTAGGTCGACTCAGGCTGTTTTAAACTTTGTTGATGAAGTCTTTAACGAGCCTTCAAGAAAAGTTGCCTTAGATGGTATTAATGAGAGCTTACATCACCAAGTTTATAAGTACGATCAAGCCGGGCGTGTTGAAATAGCACCATTATTAACTAAAGATGATTTAGTTATTGATGAAGAAGTTAATGATTATGAAATTCCAGTAGGGGCTCAAAAAACTAATGATAAACTATCATTACGTCAAATGAACTATCTTAATGTGGCTAATAAGATAAAGTATTTGTTAGATTTTGAAAATACTCCACCAAAAGATATTATAGTTCTACTTAGAAACAGAACAGGGATGCCTGATTTAATCGAGCAATTAACAAAGCTTAATATTCCACATACCGGAGCTGATGAAATTTACCTGTCAGATTCTGTAATTATTGATGATTTAATTGCTTTTGCAAAATTCTTATGTTTTGAAAATGATGATTTATCATTCTTGCAGATTTTAAAATCTCCGGCATTTAATTATTCAGATGATGTTTTATTCAAGCATTTTGCAGAATATAAAAAACAAAGAAAAATACCGACGTTTTACCAATATATCAGAGGTATCGAAGAGTTTAATAATGTAATTTGCAAGTTCGATAGCTTTAAACAAAAGGCGAATAAAGTTCGTGTCTTTGATCTTTATTTAGAAATTATTAATTCATTGGAGCTATCAGAAAAGCTAATGGCTGATTTAGGTGGTTCAATTCCAGCTCAACAAAACCAGGTAAAAGATACTATTGATGAGTTTTTACGCCAAATTGAAGGTTTTAGCGAGCTAAGCTTACTATCATTTTTAGATTGGTTTAAAAAGTATTCAGCAAAAATTAAGAAAAACACAGCAAATGCTAGCGATGCTGTTAGATTAATGACGATTCATGGCTCTAAAGGTTTAGAGGCCAATGCTATTTTCTTACCTGATTGTGGCTTGGATTCTGTAAAAGATTCTTTAAGAAAAGAAAAGTTATTATTTAAAAAAGATGAGCTGGCAAAAGTTGATACTGCTTTTATTTACAAAACAAGAAATACTGAAAAACCAACATCTTTAGAAGAAGAGATCTTAGCAAAAGAAGAAAAACTATTTTTTGAAGATGATATGCGCCTGCTTTATGTTGCTTTAACTAGGGCTAGAGGTGAAATTTATGTGTCAGGAGTGCATGATAAAGGTGATTTATCTGAATATAGCTGGTATTCAATTTTACAAAAAGCTATGGAATATAGAATTGAAAGACAGTCTTTAGGCTATTCAAAGCTTGAAGATGGAACTTTAGTCTTTAAAACAGCTAAGCTACTTGATAGCCCTGCTAATAAAGCTAAAGAAGAAAAAGAATCAGAAGAAATAGAACTACCGGCGTGGATAAATCAAAATGCTGCTAAAGAAACTGGTATTATGCAAGAGCGAGCTTCATATAATATAACATCAGCTGAATATATTGAAAAGCTAAGAGAAAGATCTCAAGAAAATTATCAGTACGGTAATGCTGTGCATAAGTTACTTGAAGAGCTGCCTAAAATTAATGCAGATGAAAGAGAGCTTTATCTAGATGAATTCTTAGGAAATAAACAAACTTTAGCAAATCCTGAGCAAATAAAATCAAAAGTTTTAAATATTTTAGATAAATACTCTCAAATTTTTAATCTTGAAACAAGTTTTGCCGAGGTTCATATTCAAGGTCAATCTGAAAATAAGAAGATTACCGGTATTGTCGATAGAATTACTGTTTTAGATGATAAAGTTTATGTTATTGATTATAAAACAGGTCAAAAAAATAGTGAATATATCTTAAAATATAAGCAACAATTAGCTTTATATGCCAAGGTTTTAAAGGAAGTTTATCAAGATAAACAGGTTGTTCCGGCTATCTTATGGTTTGATTTAGCAGAGTTAGAGCAGTTTTAGCCGATAAAATATATATTATTAACTTGAAATTTAAGTAAAAATGCATTATATTGGCAATGCTATAGAAAAGTCGAATGTCTTTTTTATGGTAACTGGTTGTATTGGGACATCCGTACCAAGTAGTAAATTTAGTTCTTATAAAAGTAGCTTTAGGGCTGTGAATAGAAGAACGGTTTGCTCTCCAATACGAACTTTTAATTGCAAAAGAGGATAAGATATTATGCCTAAAATGAAAACTAAAAGAGGCGCTGCTAAACGTTTTAAACTAACTGCTAGCGGTAAAATCAAAAGAAACAAGGCGTATCACTCTCACGAGTTAAGCAAGTTGGCTTCTGGTAAGTCTAACGAAATGTCAAAAACATGTCTAGTATCAAAAGCTGATACTAAAGCTGTTAAAAAAATGCTATGCATGGCTTAATTTATAAAGGGAGAATATAAGATATGGCTAGAGTAAAAGGAGGCGTAACATCTCGTCGTCGTCACAATAAGATTATTAAAATGGCGAAAGGTTACAGAGGAAGAAATAAATCTTGCTTTAGAGTAGCAGTTGAAAAAGTTGAAAAAGCTCTTCAATATGCATACCGTGACCGTAGAAATAAGAAAAGAGATTTCCGTCGTTTATGGATTACAAGAATCAACGCTGCAACTAGACAACACGGTCTTAGTTACTCAGTATTCATCAACGCTTTAAAAGCTGCGAATATTGAAATCGACCGTAAAGTTTTAGCTCACGTTGCTATGACAGATGCTAAAGCATTTTCAGCTATTGTTGAAAAAGCTAAAGCAGCAATGTAATCGAAATAATTAAAAAATGACGATATCATAGTTTAAATTTTTAATGTAAATTAAATTTTTAAACTAGCAAGTATCACATTCATCAATGCACCCGAAGGTCGTCTTTAATTAGGCGGTCTTCTTTTTTAATGGCTATTTTGTTTTACTTCTTTATTTGATATAGTTAAGTCATGTAGTTTTACTATACTTTTAACTAATAAAATAAACAATTATGCCAAAATATTACATTAAATATTAAATAAGTCATTTTGAGCTTGGTTCAGGGTCTTATCTGTTAAATTAAATATCCCCTGTCAAGAGTTGGTTTTTATACAAGAGTATAAAAGAATAAGGGAGCATTGATTGACCGTTAATGAAAATTCGAGGACGGCGGCATGCTCCCTCCTTTTTTATTATATTCGCACAATTTAATTACTGTAATAATTTATATTTTTGGTTGGTAATTATTAACCTTAAAAAAAATGTTTAATTTGGTAAAATAAAAAAATTGACTTTTGTTGGTTTTTTATATTGATTTTGTAAAATTAATGTACTATATTAACTCTTGTAACACCAGCAAGACCTTTTTAATTGAAATAAACTTAAAGAATTAACAAAAAATGTTAATTAAGGTGAGAGAAAATGACAACTGCAACTGCAATGGCAAATCAAGCTTATCGCCCTCGAGGGGGGCATTCTAGTTCTCCAGGCCGCGGAGTTGATAGAGATCGACTTTGTGGAAAGAATAAGGAATCTAAAAAGTAATATAAATAATAAAAAGAAATCTTTTTAAGATATAAAAGTTTTTTAATATCGATATATGTACCAAATTTTAAAGTGTCCGCTGATTCCAGTGGGCATTTTTTCATTGTCTAATTAGTAAAAAAATTCTATAATAAGCTGTGTTTTATAAAATAGGAAATAGCAATGACAAAATCAAAACCAATTTCTCAAACAACAACTGTAGCTTTAGAAGGTATTAAAGCAATAGAGGTAGATGTTCAAACTCAATTACGCAGTGGCATGCCCACTTTTCAAGTTATTGGCTTGCCTGATGGAGCTGTAAGAGAATCAAAAGAAAGAATTCAAGCAGCATTTCATTCATTAGGAATTCAACTACCTGCTCAAAGAATTGTAGTTAACTTGGCTCCTGCTGATATTAATAAATATGGTTCTCATTATGATTTGGCTATGGCAGTTGGTTTGCTTGTTTTATTAGGAGTACTTCCTTCTGATTGTACTGAAAATAGCTTATTTATGGGTGAATTATCATTAGATGGATCAATTAGATCAGTGCCAGGGTGTTTACCTGCTGGTATTTTTGCAGTCCAAAATAATATTTCAAATTTATTTGTGCCAATTGATAATTCTCCTGAAACAGCTTGGGCTGGTGATGTTAATGTTTATGGGGTTAAAACCTTGCAAGATTTAATAGATCATTTAAAAGCTGAAGTTTTAATTAAAGCAACTAAGCCAAAAGTTTTAGAAGAAGAAAAAAGATCTTATAAAATAGATTTTAGCGATATTAAAGGACAAGAAATGGCAAAAAGAGCTGCTGAAATTGCTGCTGCAGGTGGGCATAATTTGCTTATGAATGGCTGTCCTGGTTCTGGTAAAAGTATGATTTCTCAGGCAATAGTAGGTATTTTACCACCATTAAGTCCTGAAGAAGCTTTAGAAGCTAGTATGATTCATTCAATTGCAGGGACTTTAAATTCTAAGACAGGACTATTGGTTGATAGACCTTTTTGTGACCCTCACCATTCAATGTCTGCTGTTGCTTTAACAGGTGGTGGGCATAAGGCAAACCCAGGGCAAATGTCATTAGCTCATAGAGGTGTGTTATTTTTAGATGAATTACCAGAATTTCCAAGAAATGTTCTAGAAACATTACGTCAACCAATCGAAACAGGTTATGTTGTTATTTCAAGAGCTAATGCACATGTTAAGTACCCAGCTCGTTTTCAGTTGATTGCAGCTATGAATCCATCTCCTTGCGGTTATTTAGGCCATCCTACGATTCCATGCGTAAGTACTCCAAAACAAATACAAGCCTATAGAAATAAGCTGTCAGGGCCATTATTAGATAGGATTGATCTACATGTTAATGTTCAGCCTGTTGATTTTAAAGACTTATCATTACCTGCTTCAAGAGAGAGCTCAGAAGATATTCGTCAAAGAGTTATGAATGCACGCCGAATTCAAGAGATGCGTTATCAAGATTATGGTTTTAAAACTAATGCTGAAGCAAGTGGTTCTATTTTAGACGAAGTTTTGGTTTTAGATAGTGATTGTAAAGCTATTTTAGAGAAGGCAGATAGAGCTTTTATGCTATCGGCTCGTGGTTATTATAGGTGCTTAAAAGTTGCCAGGACAATAGCAGACCTAGAAGGTTCAGTTTTAATAGAATCAAGACATGTTGTTGAGGCTTTAAGTTATAGGTATATCCCTTATGGTATGTAAAGAAAATAGCTTTTGTTAAAAATAAAGAAAATTTATAAAAAACTTAAACTTTTCTTTGATAAAAAGGTAAAATATGTTAGCATTTTTATATTATGAAAAATAAAAAAGGTGTATAAATATGAAAAAATTGCCAATATCGGTATATTTTGTTACAAAAAATGAAGAAGTTAGACTACCTCAGGCATTAGATGCTACTGTTGGCTGGGCTGATGAGGTTTTAGTAGTTGATTCTGGAAGTACAGATAATACTCTAAAAATTGCAGAAAGCTATGGAGTTAAGGTTATTCATAATGACTGGAAAGGTTTTGCTGCCCAAAAATCTTTTGCTGAGCAGTTATGTAAAAATGATTGGGTGTTTGGTTTAGATGCAGATGAGGAAATTTCAAAAGAATTACAAAATGAGTTACAAGATTTATTTGCTAATGATAAGCTTCCAACAGAATCAGCTTTTCTTATTAATTGGAAAACAATTTATCCAGGACAAATAAAGCCGACAAAATTTGCACCAAAAAATAAAATTATTAGACTTTATAATAAAAAATTTGCTCAAGTTATTTATAAAGAATTTTGTAATCATGATTTGCCTATTGTTAAAGAAGGTAAAGTAGGTAGACTTAAAGAATCGGTTTATCATAGAACTATCTTAGACTTTAATCATTTAGAACATAAGATTACACAAGTAACACAAGAACAAGCAATGTATAATTATAAATCTGGTAAGAAAATATCATCGTTTAAGTTTTACATAGACTTTCCCTTTAAGTTCTTAAAATATTACTTTCTAAAAAGAATGTTCTTACATGGTTGGTACGGCTTTGCACTTTCAGTTACTGCTGCTTATAGAAACTTTATCCGTTTAGCAAAAACTAGGGAATTATATATTTTAGAACAACAAAAGGTTGAAAAATAGATTTATATAAAAGCGTAATAGCTAAGTTATTATGAATATTAGCAAAATATTGTAGTTTTATTTCTTTGTAGGTATAAGAAGCCTATGAAAAATAATAAAAATGCAATGTTTTTTTATATAAATACCACCTAAGGGTTGCAATTTTATTAAATATGGTTAATACTATAGATAGAAGGCCGACTATAAAATTGGTCGAATTCCTTCCTAGAGGAAACCCTAAAAGGGTAGAGGAAGTCCGTTTTTTATCCGTTCGGACTTCCTTTTTTTCTCTGCCTTCTAAAAAACAACAAAAGATACAAAAGCAGATCATTTGATCTGCTTTTGTATCTTTTATTTTGATATGTATTTAAAAATCATGAGGAGAGATTTACTTCTCTTGGTTGTCTACAGTTACTACCAAAAGATAAGTTATTGGGTTTTAAATTGCACTTACTTATTTTGTTTTTAGGCAATCTTAGATTGCTTTTATAATTTGATCTAGATTAAGTTTTGTAGTTATGCTTTTTATAAAAATAAGATTATATATATTAGCAAGAATAAAAAAGTACCCTGAATTAACAGAGTACTTAAAGTGTTGTTAGTTATAGAAAAAAGCAAAATTGCTTTTTATAGTTTTTAATTTTGACTGAAATTTTATTCTTAAGATTTAATTTAAGTTAATAAATTTAATTATTTTCTTAAACCTAATTCTGCAATTAGTTTTTGGTAACGAGCTGCATCTTTTTTCTTAAGGTATTTTTGTAGGTTACGACGCTTAGAAACTAATGCGATAAGACCTCTTCTACCGTGGTTATCTTTTTTATGAGTTTTGAAGTGCTCAGTTAGGTTAGCAATTCTTTCTGATAGAATTGCGATTTGAACTTCAGTTAAACCTGAATTTTTAGCTTCGCCACCGAATTTTTCGATTAGCTCTGCTGTTTTTTCTGTAGAAATAGTCATTTCCTATTTTCCTTTTTTCAGCTAGTAAATAACAAATAGCTAATAATAACCAATAGTTATTTACCAATATCAGTTAAATTAAAGTTTCGTAAGATTTTGATTGATTCGCCGAAGTTTTCGACAATAGATAGAAGAACGTTCTCTTCATTATAGACTCTATATAAACCAATATCTTGTAAAACAAACTTGATTTGTCCGTTCTTCAAATCAGCAGCTTGGCTGTCTGAAGCAATAAATACCGGGATATCGTCCAGTACTATATCAACGTTTAATAACAAATCTTGACTATTATGAGTATTTTTTGCTAATTCGTCAAGTTTTTTTATGCAAATACTTGAATTTTTGTCAAATTTTGTTGCTTTTGTTCTTATTAGTTGCGATACAGTTGCTGTTGTGCCTAAGCTTCTTGCTAAATCAATACCTAAGGTTCTAATGTATGTTCCTTTTGAAACAGCTGCTCTTAAAAATGTTTTATTATCTTCATGTTTTAATAATTCAAATTCATAAACTGTGATATTTCTTTTCTTTTTAGTCATGTCAACTTCTTGACCAGCACGTGCTAGTTCATAAGCATTTTTACCATTAAACTTTAAAGCTGAGTACGCTGGTGGAATTTGTTCAATAAGACCTGTAAAATCAGCTAGTTTAGCTTCAATTTCTTCTTGTGTTGGAATATAATCAGTACGCTTTGTTACTTCACCTTCTAAGTCAAAAGTGTCAGTTTCAAAACCCCATGTCAATTCAAATTCATATTCTTTATCACCATCTAAAATAAATTGTAGGGTTTTAGTAGCTTCACCAAATGCAATTGGTAAAACACCTTCTGCCATAACATCTAATGTTCCGCCATGCCCAATTTTTTTAGGGTGCAGAATCTTTTTTAGTTTTCCTAAAGCTTGATTTGAGCTTATACCTTTTTCTTTATATAAATTCAAAAAGCCGTGAATATTTTGTTTTTTAGCTTGCATAATTTTTATTCTATCCTTATAATTTAGCCTATGAAGAAAGTTACCAGTAATCTCGAAAAAATAATCAAACCTATTGCTTTAAAAAATGGGTTTAATGAAGTAAGAATTTTTTCTTGCTGGAAAAATATTATGGGTTCTGCTCTTCATAGTCAAGTAAAACCAATAAAATTAAAAAATAAAATTTTACATGTTATGGTTCAAAATAGTGCGGTAGCAACTGACATTGCCTTTAAATCTCCAATTTTAATTGAAAAAATAAACCAGTTTTTTGGTTATAAAGCAGTTGAAAAAATAACGACTTTGCAAAAAAGATTTAATGATTGTGATGAAAATCAGCATAAAACTGTAGCAAAGCCAGATGATGGGTGTTTTGTTAGAGCAAAAGCTATGTGTAATGATGTTAAAGATGAAAAATTAAAGAAAACTTTAATTGATTTTATGGCACTAATAGAAAAAGAAACCATCGATAATTTTAATAAGAATTTAAAATAATTAATAAAGGGGAATATTTATGAAAAAAACACTTGTAGCTTTGTTAGCGCTAGGTTTTAGTTTTAATGCATCAGCTGAAGATTATACAAATTTTGTAGCATCAGATAATGTAGTAGGTAAGCTTACAGCACCTGTAACATTTATTGAATATGCATCAATGACATGTGGGCACTGTGCTACATTTGATAAGCAAATTGTTCAACCTCTAAAAAAAGAATTTGTAGAAACAGGTAAAGTTGCTTATGCTTTTAGAGATATGCCTCTAGATGAGTTAGCACTTGCAGTTTCAAAAGTTTCAAGATGTGCTCCTAAAGAGTCATATTATAACTTTGTATCAGCATACTTTGCATCTCAAAAGCAATGGATTATGTCTAATGATAAACTAGAAGCAATTACAAATATTGCTAAAATGGGTGGTATGACAGCTGAAAAAGTTCAAGAATGTATTTTAAATCCTAAAATTCATCAGCAAGTACAAGAAATGAAGAACTCAGGTATTTCTCTAGGTGTTAACTCAACTCCATCATTCTTCATTAATGGTAAAATGTACAGAGGTAACCTAGGTTATGAAAGAATTAGAGCTTTAATTCAAGCTGAATTAGGTGAATAATTTTATTACAATCAAATAGAAATAAAATACCACTATGAAAAAAGACTTTGATAAAAAATTAGATGAAATGTCTAAAAAATACAAACTACATGAAGAAGAAAACACACCTCAGGAAAATCCAGCAACAGGATATGTTTTAGGTATTAGTTTTGTGATGCATGTTATTGTCGGTCTTTTTATGGGGATAGGTCTTGATAAGTATTTTGATACAGCACCTTTATTCTTACTTTTATTACTATTTTTAGGATTTGCCTCAGGTTTTAGGCATCTTTGGAAAGTAATGAAATAAAATAAAAAAAGAGCTTAAATTTTAGGCTCTTTTTTTAATTAATTTAGCTTGAGAAAATTAATAGCATATGGTATTATTTATTGTAGAAATAATAATTTAATCAATGAGGAATGATTTATGAAATTTTCAGTTTCAAGAGACAGCTTATTAAAAATGTTAGACCCGATGAACTCTGTTATCGAAAAAAGAAACAGTGTTCCAGTGCTTTCTAATGTAAAAATTGAACTTAAAGATGGTAAGCTAAAAGCTACAGCAACAGATAATGATATTACACTTGAAGGTGTTATTGATGCAACTGTAGAAGTAGAAGGTACTACAACAGTAAATGCTGCTAAGCTTAATGAAATCGTTAAAAAATTGTCTGAAGGTGTTGCATTATCAGTAGTAGTTGATATGAACGCGGATAGAATGACTATTACTTCAGGTAAAGCTAGATTTAACGTTGCATGTATTAATGCTGAAAGTTTTCCACCGACTCAAGGTGTTTCATCAGATTGCTCATTTGAAGTAGAAGCAGAAGGTTTTAGAAAAATCTTAACTCGTTCACTATTTGCATCGTCAAAAGATGATTCAAGACAATACCTAAACGGTATTTATATGCACGTTGCAAAAGGTACAAATGATGAAGATGTGCTATGCTTTGTAGCAACAGACGGTCACAGATTATCTAAATCAGTTATGCCTCTTCCTGCAGGTGCTAGCAATATGCCTGGTGTTATCTTACCAAGAAAAGCTGTTGATAAGTTAGTATCAGTTTCAAGAGATGTTCCTGCAATTAAAGTTGAAGTTGCTGAATCAAAAGCTCAATTTATCGCTGGTGACTTAGTTCTTACAACAAGATTAATTGATAGCACATTCCCGGACTATAACAGAGTTATTCCTCAAACAAATGAAATTGAAATGGTAATTTCAAAACAAGCTCTTTTACAAGTTGTTGAACGTGTTGCGATTCTTTCAAACGAAAAATCAAGATCAGTTAAATTTGAAGTTGGCTCAAACTTACTAAAAGTTGAAGCTCATAACACAGATTCAGAAGAAGCTAAAGAAGAAATCGAAGTTTCATACAGCGGTTCAGAAGAAGTAACAATCGGTTTCAATGCTCAATATCTAGCAGACTTAGGTAAGTTAATTGAAAATGATGAAATTAAATTTGAATTCAAAGCAGCTGGTCAAGCACCTGTAGTGTTACAAGATCCGAAAGATATCAATAGCCTATACGTGCTAATGCCAATGAGGGTTTAATATTCTTTGATATTTTGGCTTTAAAAGTCGTCGTGTATTTTCATACACTTCCTTTGTTTAAAAGACAAAATCTCTGTGAATATTGAAACACTCATAATATAATTGAGAGTTATTAAATGCACTTAAAAAAGTTAAGAATGATAGACTTTAGAAATATTGAAAAAGCAGAGCTTGAATTTGACTCTGCTTTTAACTTTTTTGTGCTTTATGGAGACAATGGCGCAGGTAAAACCTCTATTCTAGAAGCTATTTCTCTACTTAATTCATCTAAGGGAATGCAAAAGGCTAAACTAAGTGAAGTTATTAATTATAAGGCTAAAGGCTTTGGTGTTTTAGCAACTTTAGGGTCTGGTGAAGGTCTTGATGATATTGAAATTAAGCTTACTTATCAAGCTAATAAAAAAGAATTCTTTATTGATAATGAAAAGTTACAACGCTTAAGTCAATTAAGCATGCTTGGTAATGTATGTTGGGTAACTCCAGCTTCAGACAGGCTTTTTTATGATTCAAAAAAACCGCGTCGTGATTTCTTCGATCGTTTAGTTTATTCGCTTGATAAAAACTTAGCTAAAAACGTAACAACATATAATTATTTATTGCAAAATAGAATGAAGCTTTTACAGTCTGGTAAAACAGAAGGTATTTGGCTTGATAAGTTAGAACAAGAAGTAGCAGTTTTAGGCGTTGATATATTAAAATCAAGAATGAGATATATTTCTAAATTAAACACTATTCTTGCTGATTATGATTTGCAGTTTGAGTATGTTGGCCCTGTTGAAAAAAACTTCAAAATTCAAATTGAAGATGTTGAGTTTGATGAATTGGTTGAAAAGTGGTTTGAAATTTTAAAATTTAATCGCATTAAAGATTTAAGAATCAACAGTACTAACTTTGGCATTCATAAAAGTGATATTAAAGGATATAGATCTAACCCGGAACTATTATTAGAGTCTTCATCAATGGGGCAACATAAAAAGGCTTTAATTGATCTTATTATCGGTCATGTTAAGGTTATTAAATCGCTTGATAATAGCTCTATATGTTTGCTTATTGATGAGATTACATCACACTTAGATGATAAGAATAAGCAATACCTGTTCGATAACTTAGAACAGCTAGATGTGCAAACTTTCTTAACAGGTGTTAGAAAGTCGGACTTTGAAGTTCTTAAAAATAAAGCTGTGTTTATGAATATAGATAAAGGTTTTGTAAACCTAGATTAGTCTAGTTCTGATTGTAACTGTAAGAATAGATTTATTAAAGCCTCTTTAAACATTTCTTCTCTAAAAGAAATCATTTTTATTAATGTTTCTTCGTTTTCTGTTTTAGGAATATATGTTTTAATGCTTTTTTTTAAATCATAGCCTTTTTCTAATTCTGTATGAATACCATTAGGAATAGGTAGTTTACTGCTAAAGCCAATATATGATTTATTTTTATACAAAGCAGCAGCTACACAAACATATCTTGAAGATCCATTATATATAATCATACCTCCTTGCATGCCAATAGTAATGCTTGATCTTTGTTTTTCAAAAGTTTTTTTACTAATATCGATAGCACTTTGCATGCTTTCTTCGATAGATTTTGGATGTGCTGGAGCTTCTGATAAAACTTGACATTTTTCTAAAGCATATCCATTAATACCTAAGCTATCCAAAACTTCTTTAACATTGTTTAGTTTCTTTTGTGATCGTGAACCTATAGCTATTGTTTTCATATTTTATTATTGTCCTTATTATATAATGAAGTTTAGATAAGTATTTGTAGCTAAATTATTATATGTCAATTATTTAGTAAGAACAAGAAAAAGATAAAAAAACAGCCAAAGGGCTGTTTCTTACTTATTTTAAAAAATTGGGGATTAGCTTATCAATTATAGGAACTCTTCTAAATGCAAAAGCTCCCGGGCCTATTAGTATTACAATAATTGCTAATATTATCAGTAGTGCGGGGTATTCCCATCCCCCATTAGGGTTTGAAAACATCCATCCATTGCCGATATGTACCCATGTTGCACCTATTAAAATTGGTAAGGATAGCAAAGCAACAAGTCTAGTGTATGCTCCAATTATTAGAGCGGTTCCGCCGGCAATTTCTCCAAAAATTGTAAGATAGGCAATAAATGCAGGAATACCTAAGCTTTCAAAAAAGCCAACTGTTCCAGGGATTGTAAATACAAATATTTTAAGCAGTCCATGAGCTAATAAAATTATCCCAAGTGAAAGGCGTAATAAAAGCGCTCCACAATTTTGTGATGATATAGTCATGATTGATTCTCCTTTAGTTTATTTCTTAGTTTTATGTTCCTTATAACTAATTGAAAAATATTATTTAGAGGTAAGCATTCTTTTTTAAACCATATCGTTCTGTTTTACCCTCTAATCGAGTTATGATCTGATACTCCCTTTTGGGTGCGCCATAATGAGCCTTGATGCCTTTTCTGAGTACTTTGGTGAGCTGAAGGATCCGCGCCAGACGGCCAAAATCAGCTATCCCTTGTTCGA